>NZ_CP021425.1:3115000-3415000 GCF_002162375.1 Oleiphilus messinensis
TCTTAACACCTAAAGCAGGCACACGAATACCGTTTAATTTAAGGAAACCTCACTTTTTGAGGACAGGAATCGTTATGTATTTTCGAAATATTATATTTGCCGCTGTATCTGCCGGGTTGATTTCAGGTGCAGTGCTGGCTGTACTACAACACTTTTTTGTGACACCGGTGATTTTGAACGCTGAGCAATTTGAAGTCGTAGAGCCCGTGAACGCCGGGCAGCTCGAGCAGATGGCTGGACATCACCATGATGACATGTCAACTCAAGGTGAGCACACACATAATCACAGTCATGAGGCGTGGGCTCCGGATGATGGATTCGAGAGATCACTGGCAACTTTTGTTTCCACTGCACTTGCAGCGATAGGTTTTGGATTATTGCTGTCCAGTGGCATGACGTTTCGAAGTGCACCACACTCTGCGGTTGCACAGTTGAAACGTGGTTTATTCTGGGGGGCTTCAGGATATGCTGTCTTTTTTGTTGCCCCTGCCCTTGGTTTGCCACCGGAGATACCGGGCGCGGAAGCAACGCTTTTGAATGGCCGACAAGGATGGTGGATGATGACGGTACTGTTTTCCGCTGCGGGACTGGCACTGTTATTTTTCATACGAAGCCCACTACGATTTGCCGGGTTGTTTGTGTTGGCTGTTCCCCATATATTAGGAGCTCCCGTGCCGGAGCACCATGGTTTTAGTCACCCCGACCCTGAAGCTGTCGCCCAGCTTGAAGTACTGGCAGCACAATTTATCCAGAACACCGGGATTGTTAATGGCATTTTCTGGATTGTATTAGGTATCACTAGCAGCATGATGCTGAATCTTTTTCTGGAGAAAGAGTCAAACCGCTCCAACAACGAGGGTTTTGCCTGAGTATTCGTTATGGCGTATAACCTGGATTCAACTACATCTCATTTTCCCTTTACTGCAGTTGTTGGCCAGCATCAATTTAAACTGGCTTTACTTTTAAATGCAGTCGATCCCAAAATCGGTGGCGTTCTGGTAAGTGGTCCCCGCGGTAGTGCGAAATCGACACTGGCACGGGGTCTCAGTGATCTTGTTGATGATCATACACCATTCGTTAACTTGCCACTCGGGTGTTCTGAAGAGAAATTGATCGGTACTCTGGATCTGGCGCATGCATTGAGTGACAAAAATGTACGATTCAGTCCCGGGCTTCTCGCCAAGGCCCATGGTGGAATTCTTTATGTTGACGAAGTGAATCTTCTGCCAGATCCTTTGGTTGATCAGCTACTAGATGTCTCGGCAAGCGGTGTAAATCAGATTGAGCGCGACGGAATATCGAAACAACATGATGCACGCTTCATTCTGATTGGTACCATGAATCCGGAGGAAGGAGAATTAAGACCCCAATTGCTTGATCGCTTCGGGTTGATGGTGACGCTTGATGAAGTTCCCAATCAGGAGGATCGAGTCGAAATCGTAAATCGCCGTCTCGAATTCGATCTTGATAGTGCCGCATTTAAAGCACGGTTTTCAGAGCAACAATTGCAGATAAAAAACGAACTTGATCTTGCCCGTGGCCGTTTGAGGAATGTAACCATCAGTAAAGCGATGCAACTCGAGATCGCATCCCGGTGTTACCATGCCAATGTGGAGGGTGTTCGTGCGGACTTGACCCTGAGAAGAACTGCGATCGCCTTTGCTGCCTGGCAGCAAACTTCCGAGGTCTCTGCGGATCAGATCGAAACTGTGGCTGAGCTGGTACTTGGTCATCGAGCGCGGCCCCGCCCTGCCCCCCCTGAAAATCGTGGCAACGCCCCCAAACACGGAACACCGGACAGTTTCAAACAAAATCCGACTTCACCGTCGCGCTGGACCGGGAATGCATCCGGACCATCTGCATCGAAAAATACTGGAGATTGGGGTGCACTCCCGTTTAAGGTCTCGGAATGTGCCACACCAAACGAAATTGACAGCAACCGTGCACCGGTCATTCCAATCCAACCCAGACGACAAAAGACAGAAGAGAAAATGCGTCAGGGGCAAAATGAATTTGATAAAAAAGTTAAACCGGATTGGCCTAAAACCTTGGTATCCCTGAACCAGCAAGATCAGGTTTCACTGCCTCCAAGAACCCATTTACAGCGCGTCGTCTGGAAAAAGATCAACCGTGCCAAAGAAGTGCTCGTTACGGTGTTACTGGACTCATCAGGATCAACATCCAACAGTAAATCCCTCCATCATGCCAAACAGGTGATTCGAAATCTGGTGAAACGTTGTTATCTGAAACGGCAACGACTCGTTTTAATTGAGTTTGGAAATGATCAGATCGTGACCCACTGGAACGGTAGACGTGCCCCCGCCTCGATTGATGCGGTGCTGGAATCCGTCACAGCAACAGGAGGGACGCCCCTGAATCAGGCTCTGGCCCATGCACAGCGGGTCATTCAGCGTTATCAGAAACAGTCTCCCAATTTGCTGTCACTTATGTACTTGTTTACCGACGGCAGAACGCTAAACCCGCCAACCAGCCAACAGGTTGATGCAGAAGTACTTGTCGTTGACACGGAAATGGGATCAGTTCAACTTAAACGTAGCCAACGTATTGCCAGGTCATTGTCCGGTCGTTACTGCCACCTTTCCGAATTTATTGATACGACCGAACCTGCTGTATTGAAGAACTCCCCCTCAAACAACCGGTTTGGTTCACTCAGCAGATAACCCCGGGGCGAAACAGGAACATTATGTCTCAATCATTAACAGACCAGGAACGCGAAAAACGATTGCGGAAAAAAGCAGTCGTTGACCAGCGTATCGCACAGGCCACAGAAGAGCGTGGAGTCTTGATTCTGCTTAAAGGCAATGGCAAAGGCAAAAGCAGTTCAGCTTTCGGTACCTTGGCAAGAGCACTGGGTCACGAGCAACGGTGCGCCGTCATCCAATTTATCAAAGGCCGAAAGGAAACGGGTGAGTTTCTGTTTTTTAAAGATCATCCATTGTTAGACTTTCATGTTATGGGTCATGGCTTCACCTGGGAAACCCAGGACAAGTCACTGGAGCAGCAAGCCGCAGATCAAGCCTGGCAGGTCGCAGAGCAACTGCTAGGTGATGATCGTTATCAGTTGTTGATCTTCGATGAAATGAGCTACATGTTCAAATATGGTTATCTGGATGCAACAGTAGTGGCAGAACGAATTGGAAACCGCCCCAGGCACCAGAGTGTAATTGTAACGGGCCGTACCATGCACCGGGAACTACTCGACATTGCAGATACGATATCGATTATTCAGGATGAGCGCCACGCGTTTCGCGCTGGTGTGAAAGCGCAACCAGGAATCGAGTGGTAATGGAAGGTACGGCCCACCGCTGCAAAGCCATATTCGTGAGCGCCCCCGCGTCAGGTCAGGGCAAGACCACTGTGACCGCAGGAATGGCGCGTCAGCTGCGAAATACAGGGTTGAGGGTCAGTGTTTTCAAAACCGGGCCGGACTATCTTGATCCGTTGATACTTGAACGCGCTGCGGGTATGCCTGCAGAGCAACTTGATTTATGGATGGTTGGTGAAGCGAACTGCCGGAACTTTTTGTACCAGGCTGCCGCACACTCGGATGTCATCCTGATTGAAGGTGTGATGGGCTTGTATGACGGAGACCCGAGCGGAGCCGATCTCGCACAATTATTCGGGTTACCGGTTCTGTGTGTGATTGACGCCTCAGCCATGGCACAAACCACGGCCGCAGTAGCACTCGGCCTGCAGCAATTCCGCCCTGCTCTCATGTTTGCAGGGGTGATTGCAAACCGGGTCGGCAGTGATCGCCATTCACAATTGATTCAGGACGCATTACCAGAATCGCTTCCTTTTTGGGGAGCCCTTAAAACAGAAGGCGAAATCTGCCTGCCGCAAAGGCACCTCGGTCTGGTTAATCCGGAAGAAGTTTCAGATTATGATAAGATTCTGGATACGGTTGGCGAACGTATTCAAGCGGCAATTCAAGCCGTTGCGCCAGCTTCAACGTTATTTGATCTCTTGCCTGACTGTGAATTTCGACCGGTTTATCAAGATCGTATCGATGACGATGGTCAAGGGGTTGGTAATTCGTCAGCCAAATCAGTTGATCTTTCGGGAAAAAAAATTGGTATTGCCCGGGATGCTGCGTTCAGTTTTATTTATCCGGCAAACCTCAGGTTTTTACAAGAGCAAGGCGCGGAAGTCTGTTTTTTTTCACCATTGACTGGCGAACGACTCCCGGAAGAACTGGATGCGCTCTGGTTTCCGGGAGGCTACCCGGAGCTTCACGTAGAAAAATTGAGTCAAAATCGGCAAATGCACGCTGCAGTACGAGATTTTGTCACCTCAGGCCGACCGGTTTTGGCCGAATGTGGTGGCATGTTGTATTTACAACGGGCGATTACGCTTCTGGATGGCAGTCGCTGGCCCCTGGCAAACCTGTTACCCGCTGAAGGGGTCATGCGGACCCGGGGTGGTTGCCAAGGTATGCAAACTGCCCCGCTTCCGGAGGGTCATGTCCGGGGTCATGCCCATCATCGAACCGTAAGCACCAGCGATCTTGCTCCAATTGCCTTCGGTAAAAGAATACGACACCCGGCACCGGGTGAACCGATTTTCCGTCATTTAGGCATTACCGCTTCCTACCTGCATCTTTATTTTCAGTCAAATCCAGCGGCGATTATTGCGTTATTCAGCGCAAAGCCAGCGTTGAACACTGATCAGCGTGAGTTGTTGCTTCAGGACGAGAAGAATGCGGCAATCGCGGATGGATTTGATGGGAAATACGCGTGAAAGTAACTGCAGCGCACCGATTCGTATTGGTACAACGGCTCACCGGATTTGCCTTCCATTCTGGGCGTGGAATGGGCAATAGCGCGCATTGCTGTATCCATACTGGAGTGGTGAAAGCTGTGCCCGCGCAGTTCACCTTCAGGCCAAGGCATGGTGTGCATACCGATATTCTGGAAACGCTGATGCATCTTCGCCTGACCCGGAAGAAGCCCTGCCATCCGGTGGACGATCCCTTCTTTGGTACTCAGTGCATCCAGCAAGAAAAGCATACCGCCGCATTCCGCGATTATCGGGATATTTACCGCGATGGCATTGCGCAACGTTTTCTGAGTATTGTGCGCGACACCAAGCGTCTCGCCATGGAGCTCCGGATAACCTCCGGGCAGCCAAATACCATTACAAACGGGAATCGCGTCATCCGCCAGGGGCGAAAAAAATACGACCTGAGCGCCCAGTTGTTCAAGGCAATCAATGTTGGCAGGATAAATGAACGAAAACGCTTGATCCCGGGCAACCGCAATGGTTATACCCTCAAGCGCATTCAGGCCCGCATACCGTGCCTTGCCGGTGGAATCCATGTGCTCGATCGATTGGCTGTGGGTGATCGATTGGCTGTGGGAGATAGTCTGAAAAGGTTTGTGCTCAGTGAGAACCGCCTGCAAGCCCCAATGGGCAAACTTTTCCGCGATCGTGTCGAGTTGTTGATCAAGTCCATTGATCTCAGTAGGCTGCAACAAACCGAGATGCCGTTCTGGAAGATGAAGCGTGCTGTCATCAGGGATGGCCGCAATGAAAGGAATGTCTTCCGGCAATGCACTCCTGATGAGTTTCTCGTGACTGGCCGTATTGACCCGGTTCGCGATAAAACCCGTGATCTTGATGTCGGCGCGATATGTACACATGCCTTTGACCAGAGCACCACACGTCTGGCCCAGGCCTTTGGCGCTCAACGTCAAAATAACCGGGACATCAAGAGCTGCAGCCAAGTCGGCGCTACAAGGTGTGCCATCAAACAGCCCCAAAACCGATTCAATCAGCACCAGATCGTTCATTCTACGGGCGTAGTGAAGCTGCCGGGTGCACTCGTCTACCCCGCACATAAACAGATCAAGATTGTAAGTCGGTCGACCGGTGGCCAAAGCATGAATCATCGGATCCAGAAAATCCGGGCCGACTTTGAAAACCTGAACCCGAAGGCCTTGCTTGGTAAACATCCGTGCCAGACCGGCAACGAGAATTGTTTTGCCGTGACCACTGCCGATTGCCCCCATCATAACGACCGGGCACAGCGACTTGTTCGACTCGGATATTTCAGGCATGACCACTCCTCGGATGCGTCGTTTCGGGGTATGAGTCTATAGTCTATGCGAGCAGAAACGACAGAACAACCAAGGCCATTAAAATCGGGCTACACCACTGGTGCATGTGCTACCGTGACTGCTTTGGCTGCTGCTCGTCTGCTTTTGACCGGTTCCCCCGTTAAACGGTGCTCAATTACCTTACCCAAGGGGCAGCATGTTGAATTTGACCTCACGGAATGTTGTTTTGAAGATATTGACTCAATCGACGAGCATCGGCTTGCAAGAGCCTCGACCATTAAAGACGCGGGTGACGACCCGGATGTAACCCATGGCGCAACAATCTCGTCCCACATCAAGTTGATCGATTCTCCGGTTTGTGAATTCAAAGCGGGTTCCGGTGTCGGCACCATCACACTCGACGGTTTGAGTTATCCGGCAGGAGAGCCGGCAATTAATCCGGTACCGAGAGAAATGATCCGCTCTCATTTATTCGCATTAGCCAGTGAAGTAAATTATCCGGGAGGATTTGAGGTCACAATCAGTGTCGCTAATGGTGCAGCGCTCGCGTTAAAAACCATGAATCCCCGACTCGGTATATTGGGGGGGCTTTCCATACTGGGTACCACCGGTATTGTCAGGCCCTTTTCCTGCAGTGCCTATATCGCCTCTATTCAGCAAGGTATTGATGTCGCGTTAAGAAATGGCGAACCACACTTGATCGCCTGCACCGGCTCAAGCAGTGAAGCACTGGCACGGCAACGCTACCGAATAAATGATACGGCCCTGATCGAAATGGGGGACTTTGCAGGTGCGGTGTTGAAGCACCTCAGAACAGCACCAAAACAAGGCAAACTCACGCAGATTAAACTATCTTTAGTTGGAGGGTTCGGTAAGTTCACCAAGTTGGCGCAGGGTCATCTTGATTTGCATAGCCGATCATCCAGCATCGATTTTCAGTTTTTGGCAACCTTGGCAAAAGGATTAGGTGCAGCCGGCGGTTTAATCTCGGAAATAACCAAAGCCAACACCAGTTTACAAGTACTTTCCATTTGCCAGAAAAACGGTATCGATATCGCTCAAGTAGTTTGCGATATGGCCCGGGAAACCGCAATTCGTACGCTGAGACAGTCCTCATCAATCGCTGTTGAAGTGCTCGTTGTTGATAAATCTGGCCGTTTGGTCGGCCAGTCAATGAGGCACTTCAAACAATGATGTTGAAACCAAATCATGCAACGCAAAACAACAAGAAAAAAGCGGTACGTAAAATGAAAGTGTTAATTCTGGGTGGCACAAGAGATGCCACAATCATCGCCCAAGAACTGTGTCTGTACAGAGACCAGTTGAATCGTTCCGGAGCACTGCAAAAAGTCGCGCATATGGGGGCGGCCAATACAGCGTCAATGGAGCGAAAGAATACAAACCTCGGTCTATGCTGGGATGTCATGTTTGAAACTGTGGCCAATCAGCATTTCGCCGGAACCGAACTCGACATTACTTACAGTGTGGCGGGGCTGGTCAGGGTGCCCAAATTACCTTGTAAGGTGATCTCGGGCGGGTTTAGCCAATACGCCCCGGTTCAACGAATGGGTAAAATCAAAGAATTTGTTGCATCAGAGTTCGCCCGCAGCGTCTTGGGGCTGGAATCCTACCTGCTTGAGCATAATATCGATTTACTCATCGACGCGACTCATCCGTTTGCAACGAAAATAAGTAAACACGCTGTAGAAGCGGCTAAAAGTCTTTCCGTTCCCTGCTGGAGCTATGTCCGTCAACCGTGGACACCAAAACTGGATGATGACTGGTTTTTTGTTGATAACTGGGATGAAGTATTGACTGTAACATCCCATTATAAAAGACCATTCTTCACTGTTGGTAAAAGCTGTCTCGATCATGTCGAAGAGAAGCCAGACAATCAGCAATGGCTCATTCGTACAGCGGCCCCGTCAATCCATGGAACGGCAGCAGATGAAGACGATGAAGACGCATTAAATCAAGATTCTGACTGGCATCGCACGAAAGATCGGCTCCGGCATGAGATACAAGCTCAGAAACTCAGTGAATGCTTGCTCGTCCACGGCATAGGCCCTTTCTCTGTGGCTGATGAGGTGAGGACATTGAAGAAACATCATATCGATATACTGGTGTGCAAAAACAGTGGTGGAGAGCGTGACGCAAAATTAGTTGCTGCTAAACAACTCGGTATTCCTGTTATCATGTTCAGTCGCCCCTTTAAAAAACAGGGTGATAAGGTATTCTTCAGCCCTGAGGAAATGGCTGATTCGTTAGTTAGGCTGCACAAAAATTCGGCGCGACTGGTAAATCGCTAAACCAGGCAAACAAACATTCGTTATTACGCAAAAAGAGGAATCCATGCAAGACAATCAACAACCCGCTTTACTGATCGTGGGACACGGCTCGAGAGATGTAGAAGCCGTCTCGGAATTTCATCAGTTAGCAAAGCATTTTCAGCAACGCTACCCGGAGCGTTTGTGTGAAACCGGTTTCCTCGAATTTGCTCGCCCGGTGATCGCCGATGGCGTGGATAAACTGGTCAGTCAGGGCGCGCGAAAAATTACCGCTGTTCCCGGTATGTTAATGGCGGCGGGTCATGCCAAAAATGATATCCCCAGTGAACTGAATACCTTGCAACAGCAAATCGACGGTTTGGAGATTACCTATGGTACCGAGTTGGGTGTCCATCCGAAAATGATTAAAGCGGCCGCAGCCCGGATTGAGCAAGCGGAAGCTGAGTTTATCGAAACTGACAGTGAGTATGATCGAAAAGATACGCTGCTGGTTGTTGTCGGGCGCGGTGCTTCAGACAGCGATGCCAATTCCAATATCACCAAAATCACTCGTATGCTGGAAGAAGGCATGGGCTTCGGGTGGAGTGTAACCTGCTACAGTGGTGTGACTGCTCCGCTTGTTGATGTTGCGCTTGAAAGGGCTCACGGGCTGGGTTTTAAAAAAGTAATCATTTTCCCTTACTTCCTGTTCACAGGTCGGCTGGTAAAAAAAATATACGCCTGGGCGGATGAATATCAGGCTAATCATCCAGAAGTAAAAGTCGTTAAAGCCCCTTACCTTAATGATCACCCGCTTGTTATTGAAACCTTTATGGAAAAGCTTGAAGAGACCGAGCAAGGGAAAGGCAATATGAATTGCCAGATGTGCCACTACCGGGTACAAATTCTCGGCCATGAACACAAGGTCGGCGCACCTCAGGAGGGGCATCACCATCATGTACGTGGTGCGGGCACCGATGCCGATGCGGGCCACACTCATAGCCATAGCCATAGCCACCATACTCACTCCCACGAAAGCTGAACAGATAATCAATTCATGTACGACTATATCAAAGACCCCCTTGAAATCGAGGTGGAGTCTTTTCGTTTGATTCGAGAACTCACCGCACTTGACCAATATGACGAGGCGCAGCAGCAACTCGTCATGCGACTGGTGCATACTTGCGGCGACCCTGCCGTTGTGGATGATCTGGTCATGAGTGCCAATGCGGTTGCAGTTGGTCAGCAATGTGCTGCTGATCAGGCCCATTCTGCCGTAATCTGTGATGTGGAAATGGTCCGTCATGGTATCACCCGCCGCTATCAGGAGGAGCCCCCAAAGTGTTTTCTGATTGATGATCAGACCACGGCTTTGGCCCAGTCACGGGGTGAAACCCGATCCATGGCTGCTGTTGAGCTTTGGCGGCCTTATCTGGCGAACAGTGTGGTTATTATCGGCAATGCGCCGACAGCTCTCTTCCGGCTATTGGAGATACTTCACTCAGAATCGGTTCGCCCTGCTCTGATAATCGGTATGCCTGTTGGTTTTGTTGGCGCAGCGGAATCAAAAGAAGCGTTGATTGACTTTGCCAATACACACCAGCAACCTTTCATGACGCTCCGGGGTCGACGGGGTGGCAGTGCACTGGCGTCAAGCGCGTGGAATGCCTTGTTGCGCTTATCCCGCGGAATTCGATTCTAAGGGCTATTTATCTCGGATAACGAACATGGATAAAACGCAAACCGATTTAAATTGGTCTGGCCCTGCTATCAGCGTAATCGGGCTCGGGGATGGACTCAGTACCGGATTATCCGCAGCCAGTATTGGAAAACTGGAGCAGGCCGAATTCATTGTGGGCTCCTCTCATCAAGTTGAAAAAGCAAAACGGGCAAGTGCCGGCTTAACGACTCTGACCGCAGAAATAATCGATTACCCCTCGCCTTTCTCAGGATTGGAACAGTGGCTTGTGGATCATAGGGGGCGAAAAATTGTTCTGCTCGCCAGCGGAGATCCGTTATTTTTTGGCATCGGGGGCTGGCTCAGCAAGCGCCTGCCTGCCCATGCTATTGAATACTCGCCCAATGTCAGCAGTGTACAGGCAGCATTCAGTAGAATTGGTCTCCCCTGGCAACACGCGGTAACTGTTTCTTTGCACGGTCGGCCGCTGGAGTCATTACGGTGTTATTTAAAACAGGGGGCGCTGCTGGCGTGCCTCACGGATGTGAACAGTTCTCCCTGTGCAATTGCCAAGGAGCTTTCTACGAGCGGCTACGATCAGTCTACTCTTTGGGTGTGTGAAGACCTTGGTGGTGAATCCGAAGCCATCACTCAGTATCAGGTAAGAGATCTGATTCAGGGAAACGACCCCCTGTCCGTCCATCCTCTGCATGTCACGCTTATAGCGTGTCGTGGTGGTGTTAATCGACTTCCCGACTTTCCCGGCATACCGGATAAACTGTTCGCGACCGGGAAAACTTCGGGTCAGGGCTTGATCACCAAGCGAGAAGTACGACTGGCGGTTCTGTCCTGGCTGGCTCCGGCTAATGGAGAAGTATTCTGGGATATTGGCGCAGGGTGCGGTAGTGTCGCGATTGAATGGTGTCGCTGGGCTCCGCTGGGTCAGGCCTTTGCCATTGAGTGTCATCCGGAGCGAATTGAATTTCTGGAGCAGAATCGCAACTCTTTCGGTGTTGTTCATAATCTGCAAGTTCTCGCCGATCGAGCGCCAGAGTGCCTTGGTAATTTGCCTGATCCGGATAGTGTTTTTATCGGTGGCAGCGGCGGATCATTGACTGCGATTTTGCAAGACAGCTGGGCGCGCCTCAATCCCGGTGGAAAAATTGTCATCGCTGTCGTCACCGAGACTTCCAAAAGCGAGCTGCTGCAAGCCGTTAATCGCCTGAGTGCGAAGACTGAGGATTCAGGCAGACCGAGGATTGAAACCATACAACTCAGTATCGCCAAAGGTGACGATCTGGCCGGGCATCTAATACTGCGTCCGCAGTTGCCGGTACTGGTAATGAAATTGGAAAAAACGTAATGGCATCATTTATCGGTCTCGGGGTCGGCCCCGGTGATCCTGAGCTAATCACTCTAAAAAGCATCCGTCTGTTGCAAGAGGCGGACATTGTTACATTCATCTGTAATACAGAGGGATACTCACAGGCGCTTGATATTGCAAGACAGGCACTGCAATTACTGGGTTTGACCCTCGAAGAAGCGAAACTACTGGCGATACCGTTTCGTATGACGCGAGAGCGGGATGAAGCAAATCAAGCCTATGATCACGCAGCGGACAAGATTGCCCGCTATCTTGATGAGGACCGATCCGTTGTATTTCTCTGCGAAGGCGATCCACTCTTTTTCGGCTCCTTCGCCTATCTCCAGGAGAGGCTTTCCGGCCGCTATCACTGTGAAGCCGTATCCGGTATATCCAGCCCTCAAGCTGCAAGTGCTGCATTGGGTGTTCCATTGGCGTTATTGGCTGAAAACCTGTGTGTCTTATCGGGCAGACATAACGAGCCTGAATTGATCTCGCATTTCCGTGACTTCGATAATGCCGTGGTTTTAAAGGCGGGGCGGTCAAGACCGCAAATTCTGCGGGCACTCAAAGCGAGTGGTCGTTATCAGGATGCGCTGTATATAGAATATGCGACACGAGCAGAGCAACGTATCGTCACGGATCTCGATAAACTGGAGCCGATTCCCGGTCCTTATTTTTCGCTGTTCCTGGTTAGCCGTCACAAAAACCTGGTGAATCGCAAAGGTAATTCATGACAGCCAGACTCTTAAAACCTCAGGGCGGTTCTGTCTCGAATCGCTGTACCATTGTGTCACTCACGGCTAAAGGGTTAGCGCTTGCAAAACGACTTGAGGGTGGTTTGGCGTCTGATTATGCAATAACACAGCTACATAAACCCAAACCCTTTGCCTTGAGCGTTCAAGCGGCATTCAATTCAGGTTCACCGTTGATTCTGATCTGCGCAGCCGGTATTGCGGTGCGGACGCTGGCTCCAGTTTTAGTTAACAAGTCGGTTGATCCACCGGTACTGTTATTGGATGAGCGTGGATGTTTTGTCATCCCGTTTTTAAGCGGTCATGAAGGTGGTGCCAATAACTGGGGCCGAGAGATCGCTAATCAAATTGGCGCAACGCTGGTATTAACCACCGCTGCTGACTATCTAAGGCCGGTCTACGTTGCCGGGATGGGGTGTGAGCGAAGCTGTCCACAATCGGTATTGATGGGGTTGCTTGAGGAAACCCTGGCGCTGGAAGGTCTGGAAATGAATCAACTGAGTGCCATTGCCAGTATCGATATCAAAAGTGATGAGGTCGGCTTGTATACCTTGGCCGAAGCCTTGAGTCTACCATTCTTGACTTACCCGGCGACAGCATTACGGAAAGTTGAGCATTTACTGAGTATGAAATCCGAAATCGTCTTCAGAGAAGTCGGTTGTTATGGGGTTGCCGAAGCCGCAGCGTTGATTGGGGCAAAGTGCATTAGCACACTTGTCCCGGACGGATTGGAACCGGGCCGCCTGGGCACTGCCCCGAATATTGAACAATCGTCTCTACCGTTAAACCATATTGATTTTAACCAGGATACAGAACTGGTGGTCAACAAGCAGAAAAACAAACAGGCTACGTGTGCGATTGCACGCAGCTACTGTTCAGGAAATGAAAATGAGTAAAACAGTACATGAGTAAAACCTTACATATTGTGGGCACCGGCCCCGGTGACCTGACCTACCTGCCGCCATTGGCACGGCAGGCTATCGCAGAATCTGACGGGTTAGTCGCCTACCCGCTTTATATCGACCTCATCCAGGAACAGGATCCGGACCTGATAACGGGTAAACAACGTCACGACCTGCCACTCGGAGAGGAAATCGAACGGGCCCGGCTGGCGTTGGATCTCGCAGCTGAAGGCCAAACCATCGCGCTCATATCCAGCGGTGACATTGGTATTTTTGCAATGGCAACATTGGTATTTGAATTGTTGGATCGCGAATGTAATCCGCGCTGGGTGGACATTGATGTCCAAGTCATTCCGGGCATCTCGGCAATGCAGACTGCAGCAAGTAAACTGGGTGCACCCCTGGGCCACGACTTTTGTGCGATTTCACTGTCCGATTTGCTGACCCCTTGGCCGACGATTGAAACCCGTGTCCGCGCAGCAGGAATGGGTGATTTCGTCGTCTCTTTCTACAATCCTGTATCTCGCAAGCGTGACTGGCAATTGGCTAAAGCACGGGAGTTACTGTTGGAGTATCGCCCCGCAGAAACCCCGGTGATACTGGGGCGAAACCTGTCCCGTAAAGACGAGAAAACCGAGGTCACGACGTTAGGGGCACTCGATACCACGCAGGTGGACATGTTAACCGTTGTGGTTATTGGCAACAGCGAATCCCGCACCCTGACCCATCAACAAAAAACCTGGGTGTATACACCCCGTGGTTATGCCAAGAAACTAGAGGGCTGAAGATGACCGTTTATTTTATCGGTGCAGGTCCGGGCGACCCGGAACTGATCACCGTCAAGGGCCAACGTTTGATCCAGCAGTGTCCTGTTATTCTTTATGCGGGTTCATTAGTTCCCGTGGAGATTCTCGAGAGTGCCCAAGAGGATGCGACAGTGATCGACACCGCCTCGCTGAATCTGGATGAAATCATCAATTTGATAACCAAAGCCCATGGTGACGGACAGGATGTTGCACGAGTGCATTCCGGCGATCCATCGGTGTATGGTGCAATTGGTGAGCAAATGCGACGTCTCGATACACTCGATATACCTTATGATGTTGTCCCCGGTGTAACTTCAACCAGTGCCAGTGCCGCCTATCTGCAAAAAGAACTGACACTGTCCGGTGTGTCACAGACAATTATCATGACCCGTTATGCAGGTAAAACGCCAATGCCTGAGCGGGAAAATCTCAAAGCCTTGGCACAACACGGCGCGACCTTGGCTATACACCTGGGCATCACTCGCATTCATAAAATAGTTGAGGACTTGATCCCGACCTATGGTGCTGATTGCCCGGTAGCAGTGTGTTATCGCACCGGGTGGCCCGATCAGGAAAAAATCATTGGCAATCTCAGCAACATTGTAGAAAAAGTTCGAGAACGGAAAATCACCCGAACGGCGCTGATCCTGGTTGGCCCTGTACTCAATCCAGAATCTTTTATGGACTCCTACCTGTATTCAGAAGATCAGGCACATATTTATCGACCGAAAAACAAACCGGCAGAACCCCGGAAAGTAAAACGGGCCTGACCTGCTTTTAATCTATTTTACTTGGCCCGATGCTCTATTTTGGCCCAATACTCGTGCTTTTCCCCGAATCCTTCGGTTAAGCCGATGGATCGCGATCTGATTGATGGGAGAAAACTAGTCTTTAAGGCGCATATTTCGCGAATACCTCGGCTTCGGTCATTGTTTCGGTCTCATTGGCAAAATCATAGTAGGCAGGCTTTTTGTCAATGAATATTTGATGGTCTAACTTAAAATCATCCTGATTGGATAACAAACCAGCCGGTAGCATATATTGCTGGTTGCCTTTCAAACGGTAGAACAGGTGCGTACCACAGTCTTTGCAAAACCCTCTTTCAGCCCATTCAGATGAACTGAATGTGGCAACATGGTCTTCTCCGGTAATTTTGAGGTCAGTACCGCAATCGACTGCAAAATAAGGCCCACCACCCCATTTTCGACACATACTGCAGTGACAAACACCGACATGGGGCTCAGCATTCCCGGACAGGGTCACCGCGCCACAAAGGCAGGTTCCTTCAACAGGCGTCGTTGTATGATTCATTCAATTTGTCTCCTTTTTGTTGTCGTCCGTTATCGGGATTGGATGTATTTCGTGAGTTTGTCTTCAAGCGAATGTGGCAGTAGACAGGGCAAATTTTAGAAAAGAGTCCGCCGGTAGCGGCTTACTGTACCAATAGCCCTGCCCGATTCCACAGCCCAGTTGCTTCAATATGGACTCTTGCTCCTGTGTTTCAATGCCCTCTGCAACCAGTTTCAAGTTCATATTCCGGGCCAGGGAAATAATCGTTTTTACGATATCCAGATCACTCCCGTTGGAAAGCATGTCACGCACAAAAGACTGATCTATCTTTAACACATCTACATTAAACTTTTTAAGATACGCGAGACTGGAATAGCCCGTGCCAAAATCATCAATGGCAATGCTCACACCGGCATTAGCCAACGCACCCAGTATTTGTTCTGTTTTGGTGAAATCCTGCATGAGTGCACTCTCGGTTACCTCGAGTTCCAGGTACTCCGGTGATATTGCCATGTTTTTTAGAATCCGGAGGATGGATTCAACGATTTCTTCCTCGGCAAACTGGGCGGCGGCAATATTTACGGATATTGGAATCGTGATCCCGTGTTCTCGCCACTGTTTGTGCTCCCGACAAGCTTGCCGTAACACTTGAGCACCCAGCTCAACAACTAATCCTGTTTCTTCCGCCAATGGAATGAAGTCAATAGGCGAAACCAGCCCACCATCGTGATTGCGCAAACGAACCAGTGCTTCTGCGCCACATAACTTGCCGGTATTCAGATCGATTTTTGGCTGATAGAACACTTCCAGTTGTTCTCGGGAGAGCGCTTCTCGAAGCATTAGTTCGATTTTGTGGCGCTGCAGCAGCTGTTTCTCCAGATCATCCGAGAAGAAACAAAACCGGTTTCGCCCTTCATGCTTGGCACGATACATGGCCACATCCGCGTGACGCATCAGTGTATCTTCATCTTTGGCGTCATCTGGATAAATGCTGATGCCGATACTCAGAGAGATGCTGTACTGTTGATCCGCTAGTTGAAAGGGTTGATGCATGACCTGATAGATTTTACTGGTAACCGATTGGACTTGCTCTGCTGTAGTTTTTGGCAGCACCAGCATAAACTCATCGCCCCCCACCCGCGCTAATGTCATGGCCGGGTCTTTAACCAGCGCCAGCTTTGCCGCCAGTTGTTTGATGATGGTATCACCCATGTTATGACCGAGTGAGTCATTCAAGTATTTGAAATGGTCGATGTCGATGAGCAATACAGCGACTTTCAGTTGCGCCAGCTCTGCAACCTGAAGTGCCTGGGTCAGGCGATCATGGAGCAATACGCGATTGGGTAAGTCAGTGAGTTGATCATGGTTCGCCAGAAAGCTCATCTTCACTGACATTGCAATCGCTTCACTAACATCGTGAAAAACAATGATCGCGCCAATAATGTAACCGTTTTCACTTCGAATGGGGGCTGCGGAGTCTTCGACCCGAAAGATATTGCCATCCTGACTCACGATCTGGCAATTAAAGGCCATTCCGACCACCCGTTTTTCCTCCAGTGCCAAGAACACAGGATTTCGACTGCGCTGTCGAGTTGTGGAATCCTGTAAGTACATTACTTCATCGATATGCAAGCCCATTGCATCTCGCATGCGCCAGCCTGTCATGCGCTCGGCGATTGGATTTATGAACGTGACAAATCCTTCTGTATCCGTGGCGATAACCGCATCACCAATTGAGTTCAACATCACTCTCAAGCGTTCTTTTTCAACGAACAGCTCTTTTTTGGCCCGTTTCAAGGATGAAATGTCGACCAGGGTTAACAGATAGCCCTTTTCACCTTTCTCCTCGGTAATGGACAGGTTTGCCTGCATATGGCTGATGCGGCTATTGGGAATCCAGGGTTGAATTTCGAATTGCGCGATATCCTGAAATGATTCAACACTGTATTTTTCCAGTTTTTGCCATAAATCCTGAGGTAACAACTCTTCCCCATGGATGCCTACCATATCTTCTGCGCAGATATTGAACCAACTGCCACTGAAATCATTACTGTATTGGTTGACCCAGTTAATATCCCAATAAGAGATAAATACCGGTACCTGTTTGACCAGTGCGTCCAGCTCGCGTCGTGACTGCTCGATCAGCTTTTCCTGTTGCCTCATCTTGAGCAAATTTGACATGCGCATCCTGCACACAGCCATATCATAGGGTTTGGTGATGAAGTCACAGGCACCATAAGATAAAGAGGTGTATTCCAGCTCCTTTTCGTTATGGGAGGTTACAAAAACGACCATACAGGATTCAGTTTCCGGGTTTTCCTTCAATTGCCGGCAAACTTCAAGACCATTCATTTCGGGCATTTCCAGGTCCAGCAGGATCAGATCCGGGCGGATTTTACGGCTGAGTTCAAGCGCGGTGATGGGGTTTGTGGTAGAGGTGATATGGCCTAAATCCTTCATGGCCGTTTCCATGATCAGTATATTGGCCGGCTCATCATCAACAATGAGAATCTCTGAATCACCGATTTTACTGAGATCAAACAGCATTAAGCGACTCCCTGTGTCCGGTTGGAATGTATCCTGTTGGAATAAGTCGAAGATGTTAATTGATGTTTAGACGTTTCAGGCGGATAGTCAACCAAAAACATGTATAAATTCTAGACGATTGTACCAGCAGTGCTATAGTCAAAGGATCTGCAAGCTAGCAATAAAAACCATGTTTAAAAGAAGGGAATCACGCCATGACGGTAAAATCCAATAATCTTAAACGGTGGTCTTTGCTTCTCTTTATCATAGGCGCGACGAGTTTATTGCTTGCACTCGGGTTCTACGCTGTACAAAGTTATACCCGAGATCAGGTCATGGCCGAGTACGCGGATAATATAAAGCGCCAATTGACCACAAAAGCACGCGCATTCAATGAACATCTGGTACTGAACCAGCAGCGTATCCGGTTTCTCTATTCAACGCCGCCCATTGATGGCATTGTCCGCGCCAGCCAGAATAATGGCATCGACCCTTTGGATGGCACAACTCTGAAACTGTGGAAGTCACGTCTGGAGCGAATTTTTGCCGGTTACATCCAGAATAATCCCGATATCGCTCAATTGCGTTATATTGGTGTCGCCGACAATGGTTTAGAACTGGTTCGGGTCAACCGGCAACAAGGCGGAATCGAAGTTGCAACGCAAGGCCGACTGCAAAAAAAGGGGGACTCGGACTATTTTCAGGAAGCAATCACACGACCACCCGGGAACGTCTACATCTCCAATATCAATTTGAATCGTGAATTCGGCCGCATTGAATACCCTCAATGGCCAACAATGCGTATCGCTCTGCCCGTTTATGATGAACAGCAAGCTATATTTGGCGTACTGGTGATTAATCTCAAGGCTGAAGGCCTGTTGCAAACTCTTTCCAGTTTTAAACAAAAAGATAGTGCCTTGTTTCTGTTGAACATGGATCGTGACTATCTTATCCACCCGGACGCCAGACATGCATTCGAGTTTGAGTTCAGTGATAAAAAAGATCATCACTGGCAAAACGATTTTACAGAACACCCAAAATCTGATGTAACCGGCCTTAAACTGGCCTACGAAAGAGCCAGTAATGAACCCTTCTATTTTGCTGATCACCGGATCTATCTCGAGCGTGGTACTACAGAAGGACATACACGCTATATTGACCTGATTTATGGCTATTACGATTCCGTGCTGGTGAGTGCCACACTCGAACGAAACATCTTGTTTATTTCCCTTAGCTCGACCTTGCTGGTGCTTGTTTGTATCTTACTCGCAGCCTATCAACGTTACGTGAATAACAAACTTTCCCTGTTTTCTCAAATATCCCAGTTTGAATCGATCGTAAACAGCTCTCGTGAAGCGATAATTGGCATGAATAAAGATATGGTCATCACCAGCTGGAATCCTTCCGCTGCAGATTTGTTCGGCATTACCGAGCAACGGGCAATGGGACGCGTATTCACCTCGCTTATCGCCGACGATGATCTGAATCTGATGAATTTAGAGCTGGCACAGGAGCTGATTACTACCGGAACCGTTGACCCGGTGGAAGTGCATGCCATCAGGCCGAACGGGCAAAAGTTTGATATCTCTGTCACCCTCTCTCTCATTCATGGCCCGTCTGGCAATGCAACCGGGATCACCGCATTGGTTTCGGATATTTCAGAGCGTAAATCGATACAACGGGAAATTGAAAACCTGAATGAAAACCTGGAACAACAAGTACAAGAACGAACATTGGAGCTGGAACAGGCCATCCAGATTGCAGAAGCTGCCAACACCGCAAAAGGCGAATTTGTCGCGAATGTAAGTCACGAGATTCGTACCCCTATGAACGGGATCGCCGGTATGTTGAACCTGATTAAACGGGAAACCTTGAGCCAAAAGCAGAAGCAATACATGCTCATGGCAGAGAGCAGTGTTACCCGTCTGACCGGTCTGATTAACGATATTCTCGACTTTTCTAAAATAGAGGCAGGAAAGCTGGAAATCGATGATGTCGAGTTTGACGTGCTGGATACCGTCAGTATTTTATTTGATTCTCTCGCGCTGATGGGGAGTGAGAGTGATGTTGAAATGGTTCTGGATGTCAGTGGTATCGGGCATTCCAAAGTGCGCTCTGATCCAAAACGAATACAACAAATTCTGACTAACCTCATTGGTAATGCCATCAAATTTACGGACTCGGGTCATATTGTCCTGCGTGCGAATACAGAAAGAACCGAGTCAGGACAAATTATGTTTTCGGCCTCGGTCACCGATACCGGCATCGGAATTGAGCCCGAAAAACAAAGGCAGTTATTTTCCGCATTTTCACAAGCCGATTCGAGTATTACAAGAGAGTTTGGCGGCACGGGACTGGGGCTGTCGATCTCAAAGCAATTGTGTAGCCTGATGCACGGTACCATCCACCTGAAAAGTACTCCGGGTGAAGGCAGCTGTTTCTATTTTTCCATCCCTGTTACGGAAGTTGTGCAGAGTGAGCCCAAATTCAACCTTGACGGCGTGAAGCAGGTTCCAATGTGGCTACTGGAATCAGACGCCACCACTCGCGCAGCGCTGCACTCTCAATTCAAGGAATGGGGTTGTAATGTGACCGCGCCGGATATGCTCAATCCGGAGATGGTATTACCGCAACTTGTTGCCGCGAACGAACAGCATAACACTGCTGTTTTGTTTGTGGCGCACACCGTTTTAAACTCGATTAATCGATTCAATGAGGTCAACCAGATTATCTCAGCGCCGTTAGCTAACCTTGTGGTGGTTGGCTTGCATCGAAGAATTGATAGCAATCAGTCCGTTGATTTTCTACACAACAACGTTGTAAGTTTTATCAGCAAACCGATTCTGCCAAGCGAGTTGCTTTGGGTTATCCGTAATGCGCTCAAGCTCGAGGTGAGTGGTACCAGTCCAATTCACCGACAATGGTTACAAACCGCACCGGTGCATGACAGCCTCCTTGAAGGTAGCCATGTACTGCTGGTAGACGATAACCTGATCAATAGAGAAGTGGCCAAGGGAATGATGCAGCCTCTGGGAATTCAGGTTACGGAAGCGGTAAATGGTGAAGATGCAATCAATCAATTAATAAATTGCTCTGGTTCAGACCCTGTTGATCTGGTGTTAATGGATTGCCAAATGCCTGTGCTGGATGGTTTTTCCGCGACCTCCGGTATCCGGTCCGGGAATGCGGGCAAGTTATATCAGGATATTCCAATTGTGGCCATGACTGCCGGTGCAATGGCGGGTGACAAGGACCGGTGTTTACGCTCTGGAATGAATGACTTTCTGGCCAAGCCAATTGACCCGGATCTATTTGAGGCGATGCTCATCCGCTGGCTCAATAAGCGAAATGGAAGGGGCTCCACCCCGAACAACGCCGATTCCGCTGAGTCAAAACAAAGTAACATGTCGAACATCAAGACCAAGACCAATACCGATATCAAAACGAATTCAAACAACGAAGAACCAGTCCTGCCTGAGGAGCATGCTGGCAGTCTATCAAGCCTTGCGCGATTTTCTATTTTCGACAGTGAATCAGCATTACAGCGCATGATGCAGAATCAGGACCTTTACGACAAACTGATAGGGCTGTTTGTAGACACGACGCCAGTGCAAGTGCGCCAGCTTAAGGAAGCAATCAACAAGCGTGATTTTGATAACATCTACCTCTATGCCCATACATTAAAGGGTATTTCCAGCAATATAGGGGGCTATCAGTTTGCTGAGTTATGTTTCTGTGTAGAAAAACTCTGCCAGAATGATCCTGGGGAAAACCCAACAGAAAACGAAGCGCATCGCTTGCACCGGCTGCAAGTGATGATACCGGATATCGAAAAATACTATAACGACTTGCTCGGTTTATTGTCTCGGGAAGAGAAAGTCGTTGCGACTTCAAACGGAATATAAACTTTTAAGTTTTTTATCTGATATTTAAATAACTTAAACATGATTGCCGCTTACCCTTTCCGATTAAATCCGGTACCATTTCCATCCCCTGAAATTCAGCATTAGTTTTGATACAAGTTTCAATAAGGACGCTCTATTTATGAATTTATCCAAAATTCCCGCCACCATTGTCACCGGTTTTCTCGGCAGTGGTAAAACGACGCTTTTATCGAATATGCTGAAACAGGCCAATGGAAAACGTATTGCCGTGATTGTAAATGAATTCGGCGAGCTGGATATCGATGCCGATCTTCTACGCAGCTGCCCGCTAGACTGCCCCGAAGATGAAACAACACCCGCAGCCCAATCCCAGAGCGGGGTTTACGAGCTGGCAAATGGCTGTATTTGCTGTACCGTGGAAGAGGAATTCCTGCCGGTGATGCAACAACTGGTCGCACGGCGTGACGATATCGATCATATTCTGATTGAAACCAGCGGTCTGGCACTCCCGAAACCCTTGGTACAGGCCTTTAACTGGCCGGATATAAAGGCCCATTGCACAGTGGATTCCGTGATTACGGTCATTGATGGACCTGCAGTGGCGGCAGGCCGGTTTGCTGACAATCCCGAGCAAGTTGAAGCACTGCGAAAAGCCGATGAAAATCTGGATCACGACCCCACCCTGCAAGAACTTTTAGATGATCAACTGAGTGCAGCCGATCTCGTGATCATCAGCAAGAACGATTTGTTAAGCGAAGCCGAACAACAATCGGTCTCCATGTTGGTTCGTGACAAGGTTAACCCCGAGATCAAATTGATCAATATCGAAAATGGAGAGATCTCCAGCGCCTTGATTTACGGTCTTGAGAGCGCATCTGAAGAACGTATCGAACAGGTTCACACCCACCATGATCACCATCATGATTCCGGGCATCATCATAAACACGCCCATGATGATTTTGACTCGGTTTCAATTGAGTTAGGTGTGGTGGACGGAGAGCAGGTTCAGCAAATCCTGCAGCAGTTAATCGCCGATCATACCATTTATCGTGCGAAAGGTTTACTGGCACTGGAAAACAAGCCCATGCGCCAGGTGGTACAAGGGGTTGGCCATCGGATTGATCACTATTTTGACCGCCTCTGGCAAAGCGATGAAACACCCCACAGCAGAATCGTTATGATCGGCAAACAATTGCCACAGGACACTTTACTGAGTGCGCTGAAACAGGCCGAACTATAGATAATGCATTTATTGACTGCCAAACCCGGTGGCTTCTCCGAAGATGAAGGCATCATTGATTTACAACAAACACCCGGTGATATTGTTATCCTCGCCGGGCAAGATACGACACTCTCTATCCTTGCCCGGTGCAGTGATGGTCTCGAGCCGGATTACCCTGCCCTCCGTTTGGCAAATTTTATACATCTCACCAAGCCCGCCGCATTTGACTTATACGCCGACAAGGTTCTGGAAAAGGCCCGTGTTATCATTCTCTCTTTGTTGGGGGGCAAGAATTATCTTCCCTATGGTGTTGAACAGTTAACCACTATCGTACAACGAACCGGGGCTAAGCTGGTTATCGTTCCGGGGGATGATCAGGCTGACGAAGACTTGTTTTCATGCAGCACGATACCTCGGGATCAGGTTTTAACATTATGGCGTTACCTGCGAGAAGGCGGGTATCGCAATATACTCAATTTTTACCGTTTTATTCGCTTCCATTTACTGGCGGATCATGCCGAATCTGCAGCCCAAACGCCGATTGAGCCACCTGAGCCTTTACCCAGAGTGTGTCATGTCGAGGAAGTAACTGAGGAAGTAACCAAGGGATCACTGAATACGAATGGGGAAAACCCGGTTTTACTATTGTTCTACCGCAGCCATCTGCAAGCGGGATTGCTTGAGCCCTTCATCGAATTCACGAATATCCTCATTGAACAGGGCATGTCTGTTATTCCGGTTTCGGTGGCCTCACTGAAAGAAGCGGATTGTCGGGAGACGGTAGAGGCCCTGGCTCGGGATCACCAGGCCCGACTGATACTGAATACAACCGCATTTTCCATTCATTCTTTTGGTAATGCGCACCTGAGCTCAACACCCACCGATACGGTAGATACCGGCTTATTGCGACTGAATATACCGGTTTTTCAAGTCATCCTGGCGGCTAATTCCCTGGACGATTGGCAAGCACATCCCCAAGGGTTGCGGCCAAGGGATATTGCCATGAATATCGCCCTGCCAGAAATGGATGGCCGCATCATTACCCGTGCTGTGGCGTTTAAAGCGGAACTGCGACGCAATGAGCGCTGTCAGTACGATATAATTCAGTTCGAACTTTGCCATGAGCGTGCCCGGTTTATCGCCGGATTAGCCCTTAAATGGGCGCGACTGGCTAATACTCCAAACCCGCAAAAGCGTATTGCGCTGGTACTGGCGAACTACCCGACCAAAGATGGCCGAATTGGTAACGGTGTCGGGCTGGATACGCCACAATCTACATTGAATATATTGCGTGCAATGACCGTTGACGAGTATGCCATTGCGGATCTGCCCGAAACCGGCAGCGAATTGATTCACGATCTGCAATCCATGGTCACAAACAACCCCGAGCATTTTGATCTCAAGGGGTGTGCCCAAAGTATCGCCATCGAACAATACCGGGACTATTTCGCGCAATTGCCGCCACAGTGTCAGGATCTTGTTCTGGAGCGTTGGGGCAACCCTGAAGCTGACCCCAAATATCGTATGGGACGACTCATGATTTCGGGTGTCCGATATGGTGAAACCTTTGTTGGCATACAACCGGCCCGAGGCTTCAATCTCGATTTGATGGCGAACTACCATGATCCGGATTTGGTGCCACCCCACAGTTATCTGGCGTTCTATTTCTGGCTTCGGCATGTGTATCAAATTGATGCCATTGTTCATGTTGGTAAACACGGTAATCTCGAATGGCTTCCCGGAAAAGGTGCAGCATTGGGATCAGAGTGCTGGCCAGAAATTGCACTGGGGCCTCTGCCTCATTTCTATCCATTTATCGTCAATGATCCCGGTGAAGGGGCGCAAGCGAAACGCCGTGCTCAAGCGGTTATTCTCGATCATCTCATGCCCCCGATGGCACGAGCAGAGTTGTACGGGGATCTGGAAGAAATCGAGCATCTTGCAGATGAGCTTTATCAAGCGATGGGAATGGATGCGCGCCGTGAGACCTTCCTGAGAGCAAAACTGGTTAAGCGGATTACTGAAACCGACCTGCTACAAGAGCTCACACGATCCAGTCTTTCGAACGGTTCATCGTCGTTGCCAGATAATACCGCTGAGCCTGAGGACGAGCTTATACTCGCCAATCTCGATGCCTATCTCTGTGATTTGAAAGAAGCCCAGATTCGCGATGGATTGCATAGCTATGGAGAACGTCCTGATCTCCCTCAGTTAGCAGAAACGTTGCTCGCACTGGTACGCATACCCCGTGGTGAAAATGATATACAGGACTGGAGCATTCTGGATTGTCTGGCGCAGGATCTTAAGCTCAAAGCAGCTGACTTTAACCCGCTTGCGAACGATTTAAGCGCGATCTGGACGGGGCCAAAACCCTCAATTCTGGCAAAGCTCGACACACGCCCCTGGCGCACCGCTGCGGATACCCGGGATCGCCTTGAGCAGTTTGCCCTGAGTATTATGACCGCGTTACTTTCCGGTCAAATCAATGACGGTACGCTGGCAGGATTACCTTTAACCCGGCGTTTGCTGGAACACGTCGAAATGACCGTATATCCCGCGCTCGTGCAATCACCTGTCAATGAAATAAAAGAATTACTGAATGGCTTGGCAGGCGGATTCACACCACCCGGGCCCAGTGGCGCGCCCACCCGAGGCCGTCTTGATGTGTTGCCGACGGGCCGCAATTTCTATTCAGTAGACAGTCGTGCGATTCCTACACCCGCTGCCTGGGAATTAGGTCAACGCTCCGCAGACCAAATGATCATGCGTCACCTTCAGGATCACGGTGAATACCCTGAATCGATGGGAATTTCGGTCTGGGGCACGTCAACCATGCGCACCGGCGGGGATGACATTGCCCAGGCATTTGCCCTTTTGGGCGTAAAACCGGTCTGGGCGCCAGGCTCAAATCGCGTTGTGGATTTTGAGATTATTCCAAACTTCCTGATGAACCGGCCTCGTGTTGATGTAACGCTACGGGTATCAGGCTTTTTCAGGGACGCATTTCCATCAGTCATGCAGCTCTTCGACGCTGCAATAACACTACTGGCAACCCACGAGGAGCCCGGTCATACGAATACGTTAAAACCCCGGATTGAAGCTGAAGTCAACCGTCTCAAAGCGACCGGGATAGATCACGCCAAAGCATTTCGCGAAGCAACCTATCGCGTATTCGGGTCTAAACCCGGTGCCTATGGGGCGGGTTTGCAAGGCTTGATCGATGAGCGCTGCTGGGACAATCAGGCAGATTTAGCCACCGCCTACAGAAACTGGGGTGGTTATGCCTATGGCCAGAATAATAGCGGTACTGAAGCATTTTCAGCCTTCCAACACCGCCTGAGTCAATTGGATGCCGTGGTCCAAAATCAGGATAACCGGGAACATGATCTTCTCGATTCCGATGACTATTACCAGTTTCAAGGCGGCATGGCCAATGCGGTAACGGTTTTCAGTGAGAAAGCCCCCACGATTTATCATAATGACCACGCTAATCCCGCTCAACCGGTTACCCGGACTTTAAAAGAAGAGTTGAATCGTGTAATCCGTTCCCGAGTGCTCAATCCAAAATGGCTGGAAGGCATGCAGCGCCACGGCTATAAAGGCGCATTCGAAATGGCGGCAACGGTGGATTACCTGTTTGCCTATGATGCCACTACACATCTGATTGATGATTACCAATATGCTGCGGTTACGGATCATCTGCTTCTGAATCCGCAGAATCGGGACTTTTTGGAAACACATAATCCAGAAGCGCTTGTGGAAATGGCTGAACGTCTGGTTGAGGCACAACAACGGGGACTCTGGGAAAATCCCGGCGAGTATGCCGAGCAGTTGGAGGACCTGATAATCGAGATTGATAACCGGCAAGAACAAGGACAGTAACGGTCTGGTCTTTTTTTTAGCCCCCTTAATTTAACCGCATTTACTCAGACGCAAACAATATGGCTACGCTCCGCGACGAAAAACCAATGGCAACATTAATGATTCAAGGCACGACTTCCGATGCCGGTAAAAGTACATTAGTCACAGGGCTGGGGCGTATCCTGAAGCGACGCGGTGTGGCGGTTGCCCCCTTCAAACCACAAAACATGGCATTGAACAGTGCCGTAACTGCAGACGGAGGCGAAATTGGCCGGGCCCAGGCTCTGCAAGCCATCGCATGTGGTGTGCCTGCGACTACGGATATGAATCCCGTACTGCTGAAGCCAACAACGGATCAAGGGGCACAGATTATTATTCACGGTAAAGCCATAACCAATATGCAGGCGCAGGCTTACCATGATTACAAACGCACCGCTTTTGCAGCGGTAATCGCCTCTTTTGACCGGCTTACGGCAGCTTACGAATGTGTTCTGGTCGAAGGTGCAGGCAGCCCTGCTGAAATTAATCTACGGCAGAATGATATTGCGAATATGGGCTTCGCGGAAGCTGTCGACTGCCCAGTCATACTGGTTGCAGATATTGATCGAGGTGGAGTGTTCGCCCACCTGGTTGGTACGCTGGAGTTATTGTCTGAAACCGAGCAGCGTCGGGTTGTCGGATTTGTCATTAATCGCTTTCGCGGCGATATCGCCCTGCTCCAGTCCGGATTGGATTGGTTGGAGCAACGCACCGGGAAGCCAGTATTGGGCGTACTGCCCTACTTACCGGAGTTCTATCTCGATGCCGAAGATGGTGTAGGCCTTGAGCAAGCCAGTACCGATGCCAGTGGGAACAAGGCTGTCCTGAACGTGGTGATCCCCATGCTGCCAAGGATCAGCAATCACACCGATTTTGATCCGCTACGGCTACACCCAAACGTAAATCTGCAATTTATCCGGCCTGGCGGAAAGATCCCACCGGCGGATGTGATTATTTTACCCGGAAGTAAAAGTGTTATTGCTGATTTAACCTGGTTACGGGATCAAGGCTGGGAGCATGAGATATTCCGGCACCTGCGCTATGGCGGCAAAGTAATCGGTATCTGTGGTGGTTATCAAATGCTGGGTCAAACCATTGCTGACCCACACGGCATCGAAGGCCCAACACAAAAAGCAGACGGCCTTGCCATTCTGGACATCGCCACAACGCTTGAACCAGAAAAACAACTTAAGCAATGCGAAGGCACGTTACAATTGACAGACGAACCTCCTGTGCAAGTGAAGGGCTATGAAATCCACGCCGGTATCACAACGCTACCCACCGCAGGTAAGCGTCCTGTTAAGATCACTTCCACTCAGCGCGCTCAGCACCCGGAGGATATTGCAGAAAGCGAAGACGGCCTGATCAGCAAAGACAACCAGGTATTCGGTACCTACCTGCACGGTATTTTCGATCAACCTGACGCACTACAAGCAATACTAAACTGGTGCGGCCTGCAGCCTGAAACGCGGGTTGATATCAATACTCTCAGAGAGCAGTCCATTGACCGACTAGCAGATTCCATGGAACAGCATCTCGATATGGGGAAAATACTCCAAATGCTCGGTATGTCGAAGTCATGTTTGCGCCCATTGCCGAGCAGCAGGGCTAAAAAACCTAGCCCGAAGGGTTGGGGTTAACTATAAAGCGTCAACAGACCTTAATCATGAGATTTTTTTAATGCTTGATTCTACTGATATTAATATGGTTCAGGTAATTTCCGAGGTAGGTAGTATTAGTAAAGCAGCTGAAATGCTCAATATGTCTCAGCCTACGTTAAGCAAGCGGTTAGCAAGACTTGAATCATCCTTAGGGCTTTCGTTATTTCATCGCTATAACGGTGGCATGCTTCCGTTACACGCCGCTAACTTTATTATGGAAAACGGAATTCAGGTTCAATCAAAACTGAATTCAATACATCGCCACCTGAAGATGCTCTCTAACTTGGAAGAGGGAACATTAAATATAGGAGTAGGCCCGATTATCGAGCAGATATACTTTCCAAAAGTATTGCTCGATTTCACCGAAGAGACGTCAAATGTGAGAATCACATTGACAACCGATTCGGGCGAAAGACTTTTACAACTGATACAGGAAGGCTCAATTGATGTGGGAATCGGACCGTTCAGGAAAAGTGATATACCGGAAGATCTAATTTCACGATCAGTGCAAAGTGCAAATATTATCTTAGTTTGCAGGAGTGGGCACCCTGTTTTGGATGATATCAAGGGAAATGGTGTCGTCTCGCTTCTCGATTTATCCAAATATCCTAATATTGGTCCAAGTACGCCTGACTCATATAAAGAGCACCTACCGGAGGAATTTAAAAAATTTCGCCCTCTTATTACTTGTGAAAATTATATGTCGTCAAAGTCTATTGTTTCTTGCTCTGATTATATTACCGGTGGGCCTGAGATATTGTTTGAGAAAGAAATACGAAACGGCTCGCTAGTTAAAATACCGACTAACTTCACGATGCAGTGGAGTTCATTTTGTATCGTCAGACCAGAATCAATTAATATTCCTTCTGTAAAGAAGTTTCTTGATATTTTTAGTAGCTATTTAACATCGAACTTGTAGTTGCCCCCCTGTGGCAGGATAGCGGCTTTTTTCAAGATAGTTGCCACTTTCGCGTTTATTAGACCCTAATTCCAATCTACACGCCTGAAACTACATTGATTTTTTGAAAAGAGATCCACGCAGGTATTCCAAAATTTGGCAATGGGAACAAATTAAATCACTGTTAGAAAAGCCGTGTCGTTCGTTAGTATAGTGCTTTGTCCCCAATGCAAAATCATGTAGAGAATGTTTTAAATGTATGAAATACCCTTATCAGAATTAGCTCCTGAACGAGGTTGGATAAAGCTAGATAGCCCGAGGCTCTTGCCTTTAAAAAACGAAGAACTTAGCCTTGGAAAAAAGCTTGCACTTGATATCATGCTTAGAGTAGGAAAAGCACGGTGTCCTAACCTGTTCCGAACGATGTTCCGTAATTTTCGCGTGTTCTTACGCTTTGCGGCATTTAATGCGACGGTTATGCCTAACGGTAAATTGAGTCGGCGTCATACAGAATTAGCTATATTGAGAGTAGCCTGGAAAACACGCTCTTACTATGAATGGAGTCAACATGTAGAGATTGGCTTACGTATTGGATTAACCTCTTCAGATATTCACAGAGTAACACTGGGACCAGAAGCCAACAACTGGACACAAGTCGAAGCAGTAATCATCCAAACGGTCGACGAGCTGATTGATGATAAAGCGATTTCCTCTGAAACCTGGGATACATTATCAGCATATTTGGATGAAAGACTAAAGATCGAACTGATGTTTCTCGTAGCGTCTTACAATAGCTTGGCGAGTATACTCAATAGCGTTGGCATACAGCTTGAGCCCGATGTTGAACGGGTTGTAATGGAAACAAATTATATTAAGGAAACTCTGATTAATTCCTGAGTACGACCCCTTTGAGATACCGAAACGATATTGCACCGCTCGGTATTGCCGTTCCTTTTAATCGGTCACCTTTAAGATAGTTGGATAAGTGCTTGCTTATTTTGTCATGACAGATCCTTTCCCCAAGCAAGTTTGCTCATACCTTTCTGAACGCCTGGCCGCGCTTGTAGTTTTTGCATCCAATTTGCGACATGCTGAAAATCTGTTTCGAGATTGTTATTCAGCGCTTTAAGGCCGGCCCATGCTGACTCGATCCATGGATAAGAAGCAAAGTCGGCGATAGACAGATCACCAGCAATGTAATCACTATCACTCAGAATATTGTTAAGTACACCCAATAGTCGAAAGCTTTCTTTACTGAAGCGTTCAATGGCCTGAAAATTAGCTTCCTTTGCGCGGGTTTGGACTAGATAGTTGTTAAGGTAACTTGCATCTTTAGCTAAAGCTGAAGCGAAATGTGAGAAGTTACCAAACACGGGGCCAAGTCCACTGGTCTGCCAAAATAACCATTTGATGACCCTGGCTCGTTGAGCAGGCTCCTCGGGGAGAAACTGACCGCTCTTTTCCGCCAGATAAAGTAAGATTGCTCCAGTCTCAAAAATAGGCTCTGGGTTGCCATGTTCATCGATCAAGTCAGTGTCCAGTAAAACAGGTATCTTGCTGTTTGGGTTTAGCGCCTTAAATTCTGCGTTGAACTGCTCTTGCTTCTCGATATTGATTGGCGCGATCGTATAATCCGATTCGCACTCTTCAAGCATGATAGAAATTTTTCGGGCATTCTGTGTCGACCATGTTAGTAACCTAAGCATAACTCTCCTCCATGCTCTTGACGATTAAGTAAGTATTGATTGTCTCTTTGAACTCAGCTTGCGAAATACCGGAACGACGGCAAATGAGTCCTGCATCCAGGTGGAATACCTCCTTGCTGATTCGGTTCTCCTTAAAGTGAAATTCCAGAAAAACGGGTAGCTCAATCTGTGGTGTTGTCTTGCCCGGAATATTTGCACTTAACGTCACAGTAGCGGTAGCTAACATGATTGATCCATTAATCGCATAATGCTCAAGAGCGACGTGATAATCCGGAAACATTAGAAAAAACAGCCCTAGTTGTTTATGAACTTCTTCACTCCCCACAGCGGTCGCCTCAAAGCTGGGGGAGACCAATTCAGCCTCCGGATGATATATCGCCAATGCTGCCAGCACATTTTGTTCGCTCTTGACCCTTGCTAGCTCACTCACTAGCGCCTTCATTTTTGCTTCGTTCATGGATGAACCTCTTTCATTGCGTCCTGTTGGGAAGTCCAGACTATCGAGATGGTTGCTAATCGAAAAGGGTTAATATCGACTCTTAAAAGGCTTTTTTGGATGCTTTCATTGAACGACCATATAGGCCTTAAACAGGTCTTATAAGACCATTCAAAGTGACTGCTTTCCTATGATAGGATTCGATGCTATTTGTCTACGAAGGGAAATGATAATGCGAGTTGGGATTATCGTCACTGAGCGCTGCCAAGCATCGAGCTTGCATACAACCATTGATCTTATCATTGCTGCAAACTATGCATTTCGATCATATTTTGCTTCGAATTCGCCTTTGTTTGAGTATGAGTTGATTGGATCAAAAACCTCAACGAAGGCTTATAATGGAAGTGCAGTCTCTAGTATTACGCCAATAACAAAATATAAGCGGCCTGATATTGTGATATTGCCTGGCGCCTTTGAATCAGTTCTGACTGCGGACCAGGCAAGAAATCAGCTTTCCAAATTAGCCCCGGTGATCAAGGTACTGCAAAAATGGCATTCAGAAGGCACTGTTATTGCGAGTATCTGTACAGGTAATTTTATTATTGCGTCATCAAGTATCGCTAAGGGTCGACCATTAACCTGCCATTGGATTTCCGAAAAAACTGCACATCTGCTTTATCCCTCTGAGCAATTCGTAAGCGACAAACTGATAATCGATCACGGTGATATTGTCAGCGCAGGCGGCGCGATGGCTACGGCTCAGCTTGTACTCTATCTCGTCAGTCGTTTTCACAGCAGAGAATTGGCCCTCGCTACCGGGAAGCTAATGCTGGTAGAGCTGAATTTTGATTCACAAAGCCGATTTGCAATATTTCGCCCCAACCGTAAACATGGCGATGGCCTGGTCTTAAGGTTACAAAAGCATATCGAAGAAAATTACGCTCAAGACATAGATCTATCGAATTTTTCCACTAACAATCTAATTGGAGCAAGACAACTTAGCCGACGCTTCAAGAAAGCAACGGGAGAAACGCCGCTTAGTTATTTACAGTTGTACAGAGTTGAACAAGTGAAGATTGGTTTGGAGGCGACTAGCAAACCTGTGAACGCCCTTATTTGGGAAGTAGGATACGAAGACCCCACCTCGTTTAGGCGTTTGTTCAAGCGTCTAACAGGAATAACAATGACGGAGTACCGAAACCGGTTTTCTTCCTGATTCAAAAGCAATTGCCCATCAATGGAAAAATGAATTGTTTTTACAGGGCATATAGATTTTGTAGCATCCCTTTTCTTTATTGAGAAGCAAGCATATTCAGGTTTGCGCCCATTGGCGGACTAGATTGTGATATACCCCGGTTAATTGTACGGTTTCCGGGTTGTCGGATATTGATTGACGTAAAGATTGTATCGCCGTCCAAATAACGGATCGGAGAAGCCCAGTAGGCTAACTCCGATCTCCAGGGAACGAAGGGGCAAAAGGCTCCTTTTCAATATGACAAGCATTCACCACAAAACTGACGGCATGATACAAGCCAGCCAACATGACGAGTTCGATGAGTTGATCTGGCTGATAGGCATCACTCAGTTCTGACCACAAGTTCTCACTTACGTTACTGGTAGAATGCAGTTCATCCACGAGCCGTATCAGCAGTTGTTGTTCACCCGACCAGAACGATGAATTGATTACGCCTTCACAGGTATTTGAGATTTGCTCTGGATTGAACCCCGCCTTTGCTGCGAACCCTGCAACGTGAACTCCCCACTCGTATTCCGCGCCGGTTAAGGCACAAACTCTGAGAATAACCAGTTCCCGATCGGCAATCGAAATACTGCCTTTATCCAGTAATCCGCCGCTTATCATTCGGTGTAAAACACGAGGATTGTGGGCAACGGTTCTGAATATCGCTAAAGGTGGCATACCTTTTGGCATAATGGTTTCAAAATCTTTTTGGACATTTTCGCTATACGGCGCTTCAACAGGCTGAATTCTAGGCTTCATACGTCCTCCGCTTTATTGAGTTTATGCTACACTTTATGTAGCAATGATTGCTTACTATATTGCTACACAATATGTAGCGCAAGCATTTTTTAAACGAAATGGAAGAGAACGAAATATGAATGACAAGCAACCCACGCGCCCCATAGTTGCTTTAATTGATTTGCTCAGTAAAAAGTGGGTTCTTCGTATGTTGTGGGAGCTGAATAAGGGAGCCTGCACATTTCGGGAATTACAATTGCGATGTGGCGATGTATCGCCAACAATAATCAATCGTCGAATAAAAGATCTTCATGGCGCAAAACTGGTCTCGAAATCCTCTTCAAATGGATACAAATTGACTGAACAAGGTGAAGAACTGATTCAACTGTTCTACCCGGTTAATGAATTCGCAACCCGATGGGCGGCTAAAATATCAGATGAGGAATGACTGCTAACAAAAGGCTGGTAATGCGCTTTTGTCTCATGCTTTACTTGTAGAAATGATATGTCATATCATTGCCTTCAAGATTTATACAGTGAATGTGACATACCATTTGGAGCTCCCCCCATGAAACAACTACCTGTAACTGTGCTTTCAGGTTTTCTCGGTGCCGGTAAAACGACAGTTCTCAGCCATATACTCAATCATCGGCACGGTAAAAAGGTTGCCGTAATTGTGAATGATATGAGTGAGATCAATATTGACGCATCCACGGTTCAGAACGAAGTCTCGTTGAATCATCAAGAAGAAAAACTGGTTGAAATGAGTAATGGCTGTATTTGCTGTACGTTGCGGGAGGATCTTCTGATTGAGGTTAACAAATTGGCTAAAGATGGTCGATTCGATTACCTGGTGATCGAATCCACGGGTATTTCCGAGCCGTTACCCGTGGCAGAAACATTTACCTTTGCGGATGAAAATGGCGTGTCATTATCAGACGTTGCGACACTGGATACCATGGTGACCGTCGTTGATGCAGTCAACTTTCTAAAAGACTACGACGAAGCCAGCAGTTTACAGGATACTGGCGAGTCCCTGGGGGAGGAAGACGAACGGAGTGTAGCGGATCTACTGGTTGATCAAGTCGAGTTTGCTGACGTATTGCTTATCAGCAAGACTGATCTGGTCGAGCCAGCCGAAATAGAACGCTTGGCGGCTATTCTTAAAAACCTCAATACCTGCGCCCGGATCATTCCCATTGCAAACGGAAATGTCGATCTGGATGATGTGCTGAACACCAGTCTCTTCAATTTTGAACGTGCCCAGCAGGCCCCCGGCTGGTTAAAAGAGATGCGTGGCGAGCATGTACCGGAAACTGAAGAGTATGGCATAGGCAGTTTCAGCTATAGCGCTCGACGTCCGTTTCACCCTGAAAAATTTTATCAGTTTCTCCATAACACGGGTGAGTTTGGAAAGTTGATTCGTTCAAAAGGTTACTTCTGGCTAGCCTCTCGTCCTGAATTTGCCGGACACTGGAGTCAGGCCGGCGGTATCGCTCGTCATGGTTTTGCGGGACTGTTCTGGAAGTCCGTCCCCAAAGAACAATGGCCAACGGATGAAGACTACCTGGCGTCTATCGAAAAAAGCTGGGAAGAACCGTTTGGAGATATGCGACAAGAACTTGTCTTTATTGGTCAGGGGTTAGATCAACACGCTATGACTCAGGCATTGGATGACTGTTTGTTATCTGAACATGAAACGCTACAAGGCAAGCGTTATTGGTCAACACTGAGTGATCCATTTCCTGAGTGGCGGGAAATTGCCTGAAAGAGTTGTTACGCGGCAAAATTACCAGAATGCATATTGGTGGTAAAGGGTTTAACCGGTAGCCCTCGTTGCAGTTTGACTAAGGGCCGCCCTGGCTGAATGCCATTAATCAAGCTTATTGAGCGACGGCATAGCACCAAGCGCGGCATGAACTGCGTCAAAGACCGCGCGGAGACTCTCTGTGGAACAGGACCACTTTGTGGACGGTACACGAAGAGCCCCCATGGCGGAGGTTCTTCATTTTCAAGGACTTGAACAAGCTCTCCGCTCGCGATGTAAGGGGCTGCCATATAGTCAGCCAGCTGAGCAAAACCAAGCCCGGAAAGCGCAGTTCCCATTTCCACCTCGGCATTGTCTGCAATCAGAACTGGCGAGGCCGGTACCCACTGCCTCTCACCCTTGAAATGCCAAGGCCAGGGGCGGCCCGTATTAATATCCAACGCGGCAAGGATCGGCAGCGAGGCCAGCGCGTCGATATCACTGGGAGCCCCCAACTTCTCAATTAAGCCAGGGGCGGCAACAACAGGAAGTCTCATATCTGCCGCTTTCCTGGCAACGTAGCGGCTGTCTCGCATGAATCCGACTCTGACACCGACATCAATGCCTTCATCCACGGTATTGCTGATACGGTCTGATAATCGTACATCCATGGTGATACAGGGATGACGTTCCGCCACACGCTCTATCGCCGGTAGCAGAGCGCGGTTGCAAAGACTGTGAGGGGCTGTGATTCGAACCATTCCAGACACCTCTTCGCCCTGATCTTCACCTGGAACGCGCAATAGATCCTCGACTTGCTCCAAAGCTTCTCGCACTTGATCGAGTAGCCCTTCCCCGAACGAGGTGATCCGGATCTGTCGAGTGTTTCGGTGGAACAGCAGTTCGCCGTAATGCGCCTCCAAGTGCTTGATTGCACGAGTGACCGCCTGAGGAGATGTGGCTAGCTTGACGGCTGCATCCCTAAAGCTGCTGCTTTCGGCAGCCACCAGGAAGATGCGTAGCATCTCAATTTCCTTGCTCATCACTCACTTATCCTATCGTGCTATCACTTCATTAATATTCCATATTATGGAACAGTGAAACATTATAAATTCCATATACAGGCACAAACCGCGTTCCTACAATAGTGACATATCACCAGTAAAGATCAACTGGTGAGACGCTTAACAAGCTCTCACGATTGACTTGTAAAGCATGAGAATTAGCAAACTCCATTGAGCCAAGACCCACACAAGGAAACAATATCATGAAATCACGTGCAGCTGTTGCCTTTGAACCAGGTAAACCTCTTCAAATCGTAGAAATTGACGTTGAACCACCGCGTAAAGGCGAGGTGCTAGTCAAAATTACACATACCGGGGTTTGCCATACCGACGCTTTCACCCTGTCAGGGGATGACCCTGAAGGCATTTTCCCAGCGGTTTTGGGTCATGAGGGTGCAGGTATTGTTGTAGAGGTTGGTGAAGGCGTCACTAGCGTAAAACCCGGTGATCACGTTATCCCTCTCTACACCGCTGAATGCGGCGAATGCCTGTTCTGCAAATCCGGCAAGACCAACCTCTGTGTCGCGGTACGGGAAACTCAAGGTAAGGGCCTGATGCCGGACGGCACCACCCGCTTTTCATACAACGGCGAGCCCATCTATCACTACATGGGTTGCTCCACCTTCAGCGAGTACACCGTCGTTGCTGATGTGTCCCTTGCAAAAATCAACCCGGATGCAAACCCCGAGCATGTCTGCTTGCTGGGCTGTGGTGTGACCACCGGTATTGGTGCGGTTCACAACACGGCAAAAGTTCAGGAAGGCGACTCTGTCGCGGTATTTGGGCTGGGAGGCATCGGCCTCGCGGCTATCCAAGGTGCTCGACAAGCCAAAGCCGGGCGGATTTTTGCGATTGATATCAATCCGGACAAATTCGATTTGGCACGCAGCTTCGGCGCTACTGACTGCCTTAACCCTACTGAATTCGAGAAACCTATTCATGAGGTCCTCATTGAAATGACGGGCTGGGGTGTGGATCACACCTTCGAGTGTATTGGTAACGTCAATGTAATGCGTTCGGCACTGGAATCAGCTCATCGCGGCTGGGGTCAGTCAATCGTGATCGGTGTCGCGGGTGCAGGGAAAGAAATCTCAACTCGTCCCTTCCAGTTGGTTACCGGTCGAACCTGGAAAGGCTCTGCTTTTGGCGGTGTAAAAGGGCGGACTCAGCTCCCCGGGATGGTGGAGGACTCCATGAAGGGAGGAATTGATCTTGCCCCGTTTGTCACTCACACCATGGGACTCGACGACATCAATGAAGCCTTCGATTTGATGCATGAAGGCAAATCGATTCGCACGGTTATCCATTACTAACCGATCCATCACCTTCGCTTTATTCAACAACATATAGTAACCATGACTAATCCCGTTATCTCTGGCGACGGTCTGTTCTCTCACGTGTTTATCGGCGCTGAGGACCTTCAGCAATCCGCCAAGTTTTATGATGCAGCCTTGGGCGCTATCAACATCAGCAACCTTGGTCCTTTCAGTAACGACTGGGTGCTCCATGGCCGCGATAAACCCGCTTTCATCATTGCTCGACCGGGTAATGGTGAGGCTCCGTCTGGCAATGGTGTGACGGTAGGCTTCGCTGCTGCCACAACTGCCGATGTGGACGCCTTTCATGCTGCGGGTCTCGCTACTCAGGTCCTGGATAGATGTGGAGCTGGAACGACAGAACAGGGATCTGCTCGCCTCAATGGACAAACGCGCCAAGTTGCAATTGCGCCTGCAGCAAACTGTTGAGGGCCTTTCCGTTGCTGCAGTTTCCTGTTTGCTGAGTTATTTATTGAAAGGTGTCCCCCCTCGTTCACGACTTCATTGCACCTGTAACCGCAGTAATGGTTCCAGTGGTAATGGTGGGGATCTGGTTGAAAGTACGCAGTATCAGGCGCGCTCATTCCGACACCGCTACAGAGAAAAGCACCTGACCAGAAATTCGTGAATGCTGGATTTCTGATGATCGGGTTTCATATAGGAGAATATCATGGAACGCATCGAACATCACGCGTGTTTTGGTGGATGGCAGGAAATCTATCAGCACGAGTCAACAACCCTCGGCTGCACTATGAATGTCGCAGTCTATTTGCCACCTCAGGCAGAAAAGGGCCGAGTGCCCGTTTTGTACTGGCTTTCCGGGCTTACCTGTACCGAGCAGAATGTCATCACCAAATCGGGTGTACAACGGTACGCGTCCGAACACGGCATCGCTATCGTTGCGCCGGATACCAGCCCTCGTGGCGAAAAAGTTGCCGACAACCATCTCTATGACCTTGGTCAAGGAGCGGGCTTTTATGTCAATGCGACACAGAAACCCTGGGCAGCTAACTATCAGATGTATGATTACGTTGTGCAGGAATTGCCCGATCTGATCGAAGCACACTTGCCTGTTACACAGGAACGCAGCATTAGCGGCCACTCTATGGGAGGGCATGGCGCAATGGTTATAGCTCTGCGAAATCCAGGACGTTACCGCAGCGTTTCCGCCTTTTCCCCTATCGTGGCTCCCACGCAGGTGCCATGGGGTCAAAAAGCCTTTGAGTCCTATCTCGGCAGTGATCGAGAAACTTGGAAACAGTATGGCACGCTGGAATTGATCGCTACGGCAGAGGAGCGCCTGCCCCTCCTTGTGGATCAGGGAACCAGAGACGAATTTCTCGATAAGCAGCTCAAACCTGAGCTACTGACTCAGGCCTGCGAGGCCGCGCATCACCCGCTTACCCTGAACATGCGCACGGGCTATGACCATAGCTACTACTTTATCGCCAGCTTCATCGGCGAACATCTCGCTCATCATGCATTTGCACTGAGCCAGTGAACAGGAGTAATCCAGCCATGAGCAAGCAGATCAACAAGAGACATCGGGTGGTGATTATTGACGCAGGAACGTCGATATTCCAAGAGATGCCCTGGTGGTATTTTCTGGCGTCTCAGTCTCAGGCAAATCGTCACTGGCGTTCGGCACCACTTCTGCCGAGGCACAACGCGTCCCCTGTTATCCCCGCCCCGAAGTTGTAACCGGTGCGTCCAAGCAAAGTCACAGAGCCGCTTGACTGAACAAGGTGAAGAACTGATCCAACTGTTTTACCCGGTTAATGAATTCGCAACCCGATGGGTGGCTAAAATATCAGATAAGGTATGACCACTAATAAAAGGCCGGAAAAAGGTTACCGTAATTGTGAATGATATGAATGAGGTTGAAAAACTCGCGAAAGCTGGTGTGTACAGAGAGCCCAAAGGGGAATGTCATCCATTTTATTGTGGTTTTAAACCATGCTTCTGAATGATTTCGTCAAAATTACCGGTTTGTCTGAGTAACTCAAGCCCTGTATTAAAAGCGTCTATGATCACATGGGCATTCTTGGTTTTTCTGGAAATAATCAGATGTTGTTGTGCTTCGATTAATACAGGATCCATCCATTCTATACGTGATGCAATATCAGGAAGACCCTTGAGTACATACCGGGCGTATTCTCGATCAACCACCACCAAGTCAACTCGTTTGAGGGCAAGCTTTTTAAGGTTCTGGATATCATTTGGTACCCACTCTATTTGAATGCCTGACTCTTCGAGACCTTTTGGATGGATATAACCTATCACGGATCCAAGTCGATATCCCTGTTTAACCAAGTCTTGGTAATCCGTGTACACAATATTCTGCTCCTTATGTTTATAGAAGCCGGATCGATTTGGAAATATGGGGGCGGAGTAGATAAAATCTTCAGCCCGATCATCGTTATACCAGACTCCAACCATCCCATCAGCCACCTTTCCTTCCTTGGCATATAACATCGCTCTTTTCCAGGGCGAGAATAAAATGCGAGTTTTGTACCCCTGACTTTCTAGCGCTCGGACGATGATTTCTATTAATGGGCCTTTGTCCTCCATTTTTTCGCCGTAAAAAGGCGGGTAATTCATTGATGTCAGAACCACTTCGTTTGCGTACAGCGAATTTGACCCTAACAGCAGCACATAGGTAGAACATTAAGCAAAAAAGCAGGGTAACTTGATGATATTAATATGGATTCATCCTGCAATAAGGTAGATTGTTAGTCGTCAAACACACTACCGACCCTAAAGCAGAATGAATCAGCGTAAATTTACCACATTTCTTGAAAAACTCACCCATTCCCTCAACCCAGAAAAAATTACTGAAATCGCTAAACAAGAAGATTTCTGTGTGCGGCAGAGACGAATTACGCCTTTTAATCTAGTCACATGCCTGGTTGCAGTGATGGCCTCGAGCACCATAGAAAGTGTGGCAGACATTCAGCGGCGGTACTGCGAGTGGTCGGAGAGCAATATCTCTTATCGGGCCTTTCACAATCAATTTTCGAAGCCCGAGTTTCCTGAGTTTATGCGCGAAGTACTGTCATCACTCCTCACAGATTGGTTGCAACCCTCTCTGGCTTTTCCAGAAGGCCACTCTTTTCATCAGTTCAAACAGATTCTGATTCAGGATGGCAGCTCGTTTGCTGTGAAGGACTCGTTGAAGAAATCGTTTCCTGGTCGTTTCAAAACCATCAGCCCTGCCGCTGTTGAACTTCAAGTGACCATGGATCTTCTAGCAGATCAGCCCTGTTCTATCTCGTTGACCCCCGATACCGCCAGCGAGCGGGACTACCTCCCTGAGCCCCAAACGCTATCCGGGTGTTTGTTGCTGCTTGACCGGGGGTACTTCGATCTGGAGTGGTTTCAGAACTTGCAGGATACTGGAGGGTTTTATATCGCGCGGTGTAAGAACAACATTAATCCAGTCGTCGAGGCTGCTTATCGAGAAGATGGAAAAATGCTGAAGCACGTGAAGGGAAAGCCGCTGAAAACAGTGCAAGGCAAGCTGTTCAAGCGACAACGTACGGAATTAATTGTTTCCTGGAAAAAAGGAAAGCACACAATCACCGCAAGATTGGTTGCTTGTTGGATCAAGCGGGAAAAGAAATTCTCCTGGCTGATAACCAACCTTCCTCAAGAGCAGTTTTCTCTGGACGAGGTGAGTGAGGCTTACCGGCTTCGCTGGCAAATCGAGTTGTTATTCAAAGAGTGGAAATCCTATGCCAATCTACGGTGCTTTGATACCGGCAAGGAATCAATAGCAACCGGGCTAATCTGGGCGGCGATTACGGCGGCACTCATGAAGCGTTTTATTTGCCACAGCGCACAACGCATACTCGGCAAAGTGCTATCCACTCGAAAAGCTGCGATGTGCTGCACAGTGACTTTTTGCGATACGATGCTCGGCATCATGCGCGTTGACCGAAAAGCAACTAAGCTCAATGCGCGCAAATTGATTAACTTTCTTGGGCGTTATGCTGGACGTGCTCACCCCAAAAGAGACTGTGATTCGGGTAAATTCAGTTTGGGTCTACAGCTCTGTTAGGTGGCTTAATGTTCTACCTATGAACAGCAGCAATGTGAATAAAAAACGTACCATCAGAGCTAACCCGTGCTACTTGACCAAGCCATGCTTTTCCATGATATTAGAAAACTTGCCAGTTTGGCGTAGTATTTTTAAACCTTGATTGAAATCATCTATTTTTTGCTGTGCATTGATTGCTTTTCTAGAGATGATTAAATATTGTTGCTTCTCTTCAAGGGCTGGCTCCATCCACTCGATTTTGCTTTCGACATCAGGAATATTTTTTAGTACGTACTGTGCGTAGGCCTGATCTACAACGACCAAATCAATTCGTCGTGTTGCAAGTTTTTTAAAGTTTTGAATATCACTGCGAACCAATTCAATTCTGATTCCAGACTCTTCCAGTCCGCTGGGCATAATATAGCCTCTAACCGTACCAAGTGTATATTCACTTTTTACCAAGTCCGCATAACTCTTAAATTTGACGTCATTGTTTTTGTGTTTGAAGAAACCAAGCCTATTAGGAAATATTGGGTCTGAATAGATAAAGTTGTTTTCTCGCTCATTGCTATGCCAAGCGCCAACTACACCGTCTGATTCTTTTCCCTCTTCGGCCATTATCATCCCTCTTTTCCAGGGCGCGAAGATGATTTTTGTTTGATAGCCTGAGTTTTTAAATGACTCAGAGATGAGTTCGATCAAAGGACCATTATTTTCTAAATTTTTACCGTAAAACGGTGGGTAATCGATTGAAGATAGCCGTACATCCTTAGCGTTGAGAGCTCCGCAAAAAAATATAAAAAGCAGGGATGAAATGTATATATTGTATTTAGCCATCGTTCAATACCTCTTGCTATTCCAATATTTATGGGGGCTACACTTAATTGAAGAGTTTAGTTAGCTGTGCGGATAATTCCCAATTTTCCAATACGCCGATTGGATTCCGCCTCCCCTATTCACCTCCTGCAACATGCCTAATATTAGGGATTAGCCCTCTGGCATCATTAAATCTCATAAATCTTAGCCATTAACTGCGCTTGCAAATAAAACCATCAACGGCGAATGCTGCGATTAGTACTTCGCTCTTCTACGATCGCTTCCAGCCTCGCCTTGATTATGTTTAGCTCCGATAAATCCGCCCTCATCGCATCACTGGCCGATTTATGTTCCTGCAGATCTAGGGTTAATACGTTGTTTGCCTGTTGAAGTAGATCTAGTTTGATTACCTTTTCAGCATGTTCGGCTTTTAGCGTGTTATAAGCCTGTTTAAGCTCTTCTCGCTCGTTTTCTATATCTGAATGCCGGGTTTCAAGCATCTCGTATTGCGCTCTGAGATAGTTGAGCGATTGAGTCTCACAATTTAATTCTGACTGACAGGCAAGATGTGCTTTTTGGCAGCCATTCAGCTCTTCAGTGAGTTCTGCCATTGCTGTGCGTTTATCGGTTAACTGACAATCCAGGGTTGAAACTTGTTGTTGCAACGTCGAAGCGCTGTTCAATGCGGCTTCGGTTTGATCCCGGTAGTGCTGGAGATTTATTCGGTGCTGCTCTCGTTCATATTCCCGTTCTTGTACAACCCGCTCCTGATAGTGTTCGACTGATGACCGAATATCATGAATTTCAGATTTGTATTCTTTGATTCGAGTGTTAAGCGCTAAAGTTTGATTCAGTGCTGCGGCTTTCTCCGTTTCCAGCTTTGTAATCAGGATCTGATCTTCTTGCTGCTGCTCTTTAAGCTGGTTGTTTTCAGTGGTTAACGAACTTATCTCCGCTTTCAGTTTTATGATTTCATCTCGATGAGTGGCAAGTTCTTGCTGCGCCATAACCACTGCGTTGTTCGCAGCTTTCTGCTTTTCATCGAATACCAGTTGAGCTTCATCCACGCGGGCTGTCGCCAGGTCATGTGTTTGTTGGTATACGGTTTTAAGCGCATCCAATAGCGGTTTTGGAATCTCGCTCACATCCGGGATGTTCGCTTTCTCGGCATGCCAACGTTTCAACAGCGGTGCGATAGTGCTTTTGCTACCGGTCCCGAGCACTTCCCTGACCCGATCCACTGTTGGTTTCTCGCCCTGGGTTTCGATCAGATCTGCAGCCTGCGCAATATCATCAAAGGTTACACCGATTCGAGCCATTTTTGTCAATCTCTACTATTGTAAATCTTTGCAGTGTAATATTTCGTATTACGTAATATTATCTTATTTATTACAAATATATCCACTACAAAACTACATTATATAACCCATGATAATGCTTATTATCGTTGGTTATAATGTTTTGTCTAAAATATTCTGTTCGTAACGCCGGTACATAGCCGCCTTTTGAGCGACTGCGATAGGAATTCGATTCATGCACAGCAAACCGCCCAAATTGACCACTGACTTATCATTACGTAATGAGGAATCAGGCCAGATTGCCCATCAGGAATCCGAAGCACTGCGTTACTATCTACAGGCGGCCACCTCCGACAACACACGTAAGGCTTATCGATCTGCCATTCGCCAATTTGAAAAATGGGGCGGCCGACTGCCTACGGATCGAGATACGATCGTTCGCTACCTACTGGCCAGAGCCGAACTACTTAATCCCAGAACCCTGGATCTGCACCTGACGGCGATCAGTCAGTGGCATCATTATCAGGGGCTGCATGATCCCGTTCGCGATCCTCTGGTGCGTAAGACCATGGATGGCATCCGCCGCACCCATGGTCAACCCAAGCGCAAAGCCAAGGCCCTGCGGCTGGAGCACATCGCGCAGATGGTGAAGCATCTCCAGAAACTACCAGATAGCATGAAGAAGTATCGGGATATCGCGCTGGTGCTAACGGGATTTTTCGGGGCCTTTCGTCGCAGTGAACTGGTCGCAATACAAATCAACGACCTGGTGTGGGAGCCGGCGGGTTTGATCATTCGGTTGCCCCGTTCCAAGACCGATCAGCAAGCCACCGGTTTGGCGCGAGCCCTGCCTTTTGCAAAGAATCCGGTCTGTTGCCCAGGCAGCGCAATAAGGCAATGGATGGATATCGCTGATATAGTGACTGGTTCGCTGTTCCGGCCAGTCAATCGCTGGGATCAGATTCAAACCAAGCAGCTTAATCCTGGGGCCATCAATGATTTGCTCAAAACCTTGGGTGGTGCCTGCCAGTTTGACTTTGTCCCTGAGCTGAGTAGCCACAGTTTTCGGCGGGGCCTCTCCACGTCTGCAGGACGGGAGAAAGTCGACTTTGAGTTGATCAAGAAGCAAGGGGGCTGGAAGAGCGACGCCACGGTCTGGGAGTACATCGAGGAAGGCCAACAGCTATCCGACAATGCGACAGTCATATTGATGGAAAAAATGGCTTCCTTGCTCTCGATCGAGTCTGATTTGATGTAACTTTCCTCTGCTGCCAATGTAATCCATCCAGAGGATCCGCTCCACAGTCTTAAAGCATTAAAAACAACTGATTCAGAAACAAATGCTCATTATCGCGGTGAAAACATAACAATGCCCATACCCATTAGCATTATCACCACGACAACAAAATCCCACAAATGCGGAAGAATCTCATCCGCACCCCACAACCACAACAGGACGATCGACACATAAATAACGCCATAAGTCGCGTAAATGCGACCTCCAGCTGTCGGGTACAGAGACAAAAGCCAGGTGAGCAACTTTTATATGTTACCTATTTCGCTCTGCGCCTAGGTACCTAGGTGCGTACAGAATGTTCAACCTTATTCGGTGCTTTCATGTAGTTTAAGAAAGGTCTTCACCACGAATTCGGCGTGTGCAGTCAGATTTTCTAGAGAGTTATCGATGGGAATGCCATAAAGCCCGCGCACCAGATCCAAACGCATCAACATACCGAGAAATACCTCTGCTGAGCGTATCGAATCTTCGCACTCAATTTCACCGGCTTGTGCAAGCGCAGTTAACCACTGACTGAGCCGTTCCACCGTTTTTTGGGGACCCTGGAGATAAAAGAACTGCAAATCCAGTTCAGTGCCATGCGCGGCGTTGAGTGCCCGCATAAATTGCAAATGCTTTGGGTCAACCAGGAAATTGAGAATAGCCAAGCTGAAATCAAGCAACGATTTGTTCGCATTTGGCTTTACCCCTGGGATGAGGGTGATCGTTTCTGCAAAGCTTTCCGCTTGCCGGCGCATGACGGCCGCTATTAATTCGTTGCGATTGCTGTGCCGGGAATAAAGCGTCACTTTTGACACACCTGCCAGCTTGGCCACCGCTTCCATTGTGACTGCGTGCGGACCCTCGCCAAACAGTAGTTCCCTTGCTGCTTCCAGGATAGCCTGGTCTTTATCCTTATCAATGGGTCGCCCAGGCTGGGCGACTTGCTTATCGGAGTCTAACATGTTATCTGTACGCTTTCGTTCATTAATTGTTGAGGTTTTACTCTTCATGCGTCTGGCTCTCTTTCTTACCTTGTCCGCAGCCCTGTATGGCTGTCAGGAATCCTCTCAGTTGGATACTGGGGTGAACAGACCGCATCCAGTATACACCGTGGCTTTGTCAGAGCATTCCCCGACCATGCCGCAAGGGTTTTCAGGCACTGTACAAGCGCGTACCGAAGTTCCGATAGCCTTTCAAGTAAGTGGCCGGATTTTGAAGCGGCATGTGGACGCCGGTCAATTCGTTGAAGCGGGCGAAACATTGTTTTCATTGGACGCAAAGGACTTTGAGCAAAACCTGGAGGCTGCCAAGGCCCAATTGGCAGTTGCTGAAGCTGAATTGATACACGCGGAAGCCAACCTAGCGCGGGACAGCCGCTTGATCGAGCAGAACAGTATCAGTCAGCGTATATTTGAAGCGTCCTTGTTGTCTAAACGTGCCGCGCAAGCGCAAAAAGAGGTTGCCCAGGCTAAGCTTCGGCAAGCCGAGATTGCTCTTCAACATACATCCCTAAAGGCTACAAGGCAAGGTATTCTGGCGGATGTCACGGGCATGCCAGGGCAAGTGGTAACGGCTGGACAACCCCTGGGGATGTTGGCCGATACCCGTGAGTTAGAGGTCGAAGTGTTTTTACCCCGGAGCGTTCTTCCGCCGACCGAAGCGCTGGCACATATCGATGATGTTCGTATACCACTAAAGCTGCGTGAAACCGCTGGCGCCGCTAATGAACACAGTAGAACCTGGCGCGTACGTTATCAGATTGAGTCCTCTGAAAGCGATTTAAAGTTGGGTATGTTGGTAAGGGTCAACGTGACGGTCGCTGATTCTCCTGTAAAGGTTTTTTCAGTACCGCTGGCGGCATTGGATGAGCGAGGCGAAGGTACCCGGGTCTGGAAAATCGTCGATCGGCAGGCGCAGCCTCAGGCCATTGTGGTGGTTGGGGTTACGCCTATCTCAGCTCAAATTCATGGGCAAGGCCTTAAGACTGGTGATCGAGTTATAGCCTTGGGTACTCATTTGCTCGTATCGGGGATGCCTGTTAAGGAGTATCCGCAATGAGCTTTCCTAACCTATCGGCGATTGCTGTACGTGAGAGGTCAGTCACACTTTATTTCCTGGTTTTGTCCATTTTCGTAGGCGTCTATGCCTTTGCCACCCTGGGGCGCGCGGAAGACCCTTCCATTACACTGCAAATGTTAGTGGTGTCCGCAGTTTGGCCTGGCGCCACGCCTGCAGAGATCGAACAGCAAGTGGTGCATCCAATTGAGAAAAACATTCAAAAAGTTGAGTATCTTGACGAAATCAAGACAACCGTTAAGGCTGGTCGGGCAGATATCCAGGTCCAGTTTCATAGTTATACGCCACAGGAAAAAATGCCGGAACTACAGTTTCAGGTTAGAAAGCGCATGTTGGATCTGTCTTCCCATCTGCCTGAAGGGGTTATAGGACCGATCGTCAATGATGACTTTTCCGATGTGTATTTCAGCCTTTTCAGCCTTTCTGCGCCCGGCCTTCCGATGCGAAAACTAACACGTTACGCCGAACGGCTCCGGGATGAATTACAACTCATTTCCGGTGCCCGCAAAGCCGATTTGATCGGAGAGCGCGAGGAGAGAGTCTATGTAGATTTAAACAATGTTGTTATGACTAACAGCGGTATCACATCCCAAGCCGTGTTCGACGCGATAAGAGCTTACAATACGTTGATCCCAGCCGGTCAGATCGACACGACTGGGCCACGCTTACGGTTTCGGCTCGATGCAGATCTGTCTGATCCTCGGCGCTTGGCACAAGTCCCTATCCGTACTGGTGAGCATATAATCCGACTGGGGGATATTGCAGCCATTACCCAAGGTTACGAGGAACCACCATCATATTTAGCTCGAGTCAATGGTGAAGATGCAATGCTTGTCGGCGTTGTCATGAACAAAGGTGAAAACGGGTTGGTGTTTGGTGAACGCCTTGATGCTTTTCTAAGAAAAACGCGAGCTGAGCTACCCTTGGGTATGGAACTGGTTCAAATCACCAATCAGGCGGATGCCATTAAAGCGGCAGTTAATCTGTTCCAGGTGAAGTTTCTGGTGGCCGTTATCGTGGTGATGGGGATTGGATTTTTAGCATTAGGACTGCGCGCCGGTCTTATTGTCGGCGTCGCGGTTCCGATTACCCTAGGGCTGACGTTTGTAGCGATGAAAGCCGCCGATGTCAATCTGGATCGCATTACCTTGGGAGCATTAATCATCGCGTTGGGTTTATTGGTTGATGATGCCATCATTGCGATCGAAATGATGTTGGTAAAACTGGAAGAAGGTTGGAGTAAAGTAAGTGCCGCCACTCATGCCTGGAATGCGACAGCCTCGCCCATGCTTTTTGGCACGCTGGTCACCATGTTCGGTTTTGTTCCGATTGGATTTGCCAAGTCTGGGGTAGGCGAATACGCCGGTAATATTTTTTGGGTTTTGGCTTTTTCGCTCATTATCAGTTGGTTGGTGGCCGTTACCTTCACCCCTTATTTGGGCGTAAAATTTTTGCGTGCACCCAAGCAGAAAGCCGACAACCATATGGACGATCATTACAAATCATCCCAGGTATACGAGCATCTACGGGCTTTGATTACGTGGTGCGTTCGCCATCGGCGAACCGTGGTCTTTATTACCTTTGCAATGTTGGTATTAGGCATCGCGGGCATGGCGGGGCCGGTGGAAAAACAGTTTTTCCCAGGCTCCGATCGGCCCGAAATATTGATTGATGTGAATCTACCGCCCGGTACATCGATCATCACAACTGATGCGACCGTCAAGCGCCTTGAGGAGCTATTGGATTCCATGGGTGGTATTGAAAACTATGCCAGTTATGTCGGTGGTGGCGCGCCACGCTTTTTCATCTCAGTCAATCCCGAGCATCCGGACTCTTCGTTTGCTAAAATTATCGTAACAGCGACGGGACCGGTCGAACGTGACCGAATTATTGGTGCATTAGAGCAACATGTTGCCAATGGCGCTTTTGCCGAGGCGCGTATTCGTATTAGGCGCCTGTTATTCGGGCCGCCAGTTGACTGGCCTGTCAGCTTCCGTATTGTCGGGCCAGACCCCGCAACCTTAAGGAAAGTGGCTCACCAGGTTAGGGAGGTTATGTCCCAAAACCCTCATGTTGTCAATCCGCACTTGGAGTGGGATCAGCGTGTACCGACGTTGAAACTTGAAATGGATGAGCAGCGGCTACGACTAATGGGATTGACACCAAACTCGGTTGCTCAACAAATACAATACCGACAAGAAGGCGTTCCTATCACTGAGGTCAGGCAAGACATTAGAACTGTCGATGTCTACGTTCGTGGCCAAGGCGCCAAACCAGCCCAAAATGAGCCTCCTATTTATGAACTCCGGAATGAAGAGGGTCAAAAGATACCGCTTGCGCATCTGGGTGAGGTGAAACTGGCTTACGAAGATGCCATGATTCGACGCCACAACCGGGAGCTATTTCTGGCGGTTCGAGGGGAAGTAAAGCATGCGCAACCACAAGATGTCACCAAAGCATTGTGGGCGGATCTGGAATCAATTCGTGTAGCGCTCCCTGATGGTTACAGGATTGATATAGCTGGTAGTCTGGAACGTTCACAAGAAGCAGAGGACTCTATAAATAAAGTTTTCCCGCTAATGATTGCCTTGATGGTAACTTGCGTGATGCTGCAAATGCGAAGTTTTACTGGTGTCTTGATAGTGCTGGCAACAGCCCCTTTAGGCGTCATTGGCGCCGTTTTGGCACTGCTGGTTTTCAAACAGCCTTTCGGATTTGTCGCCTTGCTTGGGCTGATCGGATTGGCGGGCATATTAATGCGCAATACTTTAATTCTAACCCAACAGGTCAGCGATAACCTTAATGACGGCATGCTGCTATCAGACGCGGTAGTCGAGGCAGCTGTCAGGCGCGCAAGACCGGTGGTGTTAACTGCTTTGGCTGCCGCGCTCGCGTTCATTCCTTTGACGACCGATATTTTCTGGGGGCCGATGGCGTACGTTTTGATTGGTGGCGTCGTTGTGGGCACCGCCATTACGCTTTTGTTCGTGCCCGCGCTTTATGCGTTGGCATTCCGGTTGGACAGTAGATAAGCGCGTATGCGAGGAGGTTCGTCGTCAAGGAGTCAAGGTCGAGAAGCGATCAAACAGTATCCTCCAGGTCGTGACCATGTCATCGCCCGGCGAACACTATGATTCAATCTTCATCAGCAACTATACGCTGATCAATGTGATTGACGAGCTTAAGCGCATACCAGGCGTCGGCAGCGCTTCCCTGTTCGGCGCCAAAGACTATGCCATGCGTGTCTGGCTGCGACCGGATATGCTCGCCGCATATCGGCTTACTCCCAGTGAAGTCGCCGAAGCAATTCGCAACCAGAATGCGCAGTTCGCCGCCGGTCAATTCGGCCAGGAACCCATGCCAGACAACCTGGCCTTTACCTACAGTGTTTCAACCCGCAGCCGGATGGTCCAGCCCAGCGAATTCGAAGACATCATCCTTCGCTCTAACGCTGAGGGGGGAGTCTTGCGACTCAAGGACGTGGCTCGTGTGGAGCTGGGTGCTCAGGACTATGCTTTCACCGCAACGGCCAATGGGGAACCGGCCGTGCCCATCGGGATCTATTTACAACCTGGTGCCAACGCCCTTGCAACAGCAGCCGCCGTCAGAGACAAAATGGAGGAGTTGGCGCAACGTTTTCCCGAGGGACTCAATTACGACGTCCCGTTCGACACCACCAAATTTGTAGAGGTTTCGATCAACGAAGTTATCAAGACCTTTGTTGAGGCCACTATGCTTGTCGTGCTGGTGGTTTTCCTGTTTCTCCAAAACATCCGTGCCACCATTATTCCAGTGCTGGCCATTCCTGTTTCGATTATCGGTACCTTTGCCGGCATGTATTTACTCGGCTTTTCGATCAACTTGCTGACCTTGTTCGGTCTGGTACTAGCCATTGGCATCGTGGTCGATGACGCCATCATTGTTATCGAGAACGTCGAACGTCACATGAGCGAAGAAGGATTGCCGCCCAGGGAGGCGGCTATCCAAGCCATGGAAGAAGTCTCCGGCCCGGTGATCGCCATTGTTTTCGTGCTCTCTTCGGTTTTCATCCCCGTTGCGTTTCTTGGTGGACTTACGGGGGAAATGTACAAGCAATTCGCAGTGACCATCGCAGTATCGGTAATACTTTCCGGTATTGTTGCGCTCACGCTGACGCCGGCATTGTGTGCGCTGCTGCTCAAGCCCACACATGGCGAACCTACCCTGCCTTTTCGCTGGTTCAATCGCGCCTTCACCGTCCTTACAGCAGGCTACGTTGGCGGTGTGCGCTTTATACTGCGTCGTATCGGACTGGGTTTGCTAGTGTTTACCGGCCTAATGGCTATCACATTCGATTTATTCGAACGCGTGCCCAGCAGTCTGGTACCTCCTGAAGATCAAGGCTATGTAGTCATGGTCTACCAGCTGCCGCCCGCAACGGCACTCAACCGTACCGAGCAAGTCACACGTCAGATGTCAGAAAAGCTTAGAGATGAGCCTACCGTTCACTCTACGGTGACTTTCGCCGGCTTTGATATTCTAAGTCGATCTCAAAAGTCTAATAGTGGCATGTCGTTTGTGCCGTTGAAAGATTGGTCTGAGCGTACCGAACCCGCGGAGGATGCCCGCCTGTTGGTAAGTCGATTTATGATGTTGGGTGGCGATATTCGCGAAGCGATGGTCTTTGCATTCAATCCACCGCCAATTACCGGCATCAGTACAACCGGCGGTTTCGAGGGTTATCTTCAGAGTCGTAGCGGCGAAAGCCTTGACGTGCTGTTTAGCACTGCCAGCCGACTAGTGGCCGAAGCGAACAAAAGACCCGAGTTGACACGCGTGCGCACTACCTTTTCCGTTAACACACCACAGTATTTCATCACCCTTGACCGGGAAAAGGCACGAGCACTGAAAGTGCCAATCGATCAAGTATTTGCAACTATGCAAAGCACCTTCGGTAGCCTTTACGTCAATGACTTTACCCTGTTTGGCCGTAACTACCGCGTCAATCTGCAATCGGAAGCTGATTTTAGACGCTCCCCCGAAGACTTGCGCCACGTTTTTGTCCAGTCTGAGAGCGGACATTTAGTGCCTTTGGATTCGCTTGTAACGGTGAAACGCATTATTGGCCCTGATATCGTGGAGCGTTTCAACATTTTTCCCGCGGCTAAAATCATGGGCGAACCGGCACCGGGTTACAGCTCCGGCCAGGCCCTTGCAGCGCTTGAGACTATCGCGGACGAGGTTCTCGGCGAAGATTATTCACTAGGCTGGGTCGGCTCGGCTTACCAGGAGAAGGTGGCTGCTGGTACTGCCGCTTTTGCATTTTTGTTCGGCATCGTCATGGTTTTTCTAATCCTGGCGGCGCAGTATGAACGCTGGTCGTTACCTCTGGTGGTCGTCACCGCAGTTCCATTTGCTGTATTCGGCGCTATCTTAGCAACCTGGTTGCGAGGATTGGACAATGATCTCTATTTCCAGATAGGTCTTATTACGCTAATCGGTCTATCCGCCAAAAACGCGATTCTGATCGTTGAATTTGCCATGCTCCATCGGCGCGAGGGGTTATCCCTTGTTGATGCGGCGATTGCAGCGGCGCGCCTGCGGTTTCGTCCGATCGTTATGACCTCTCTTGCCTTTACGCTTGGGGCCGTCCCTCTGGCCATCAGTTCCGGGGCAGGTTCGGCCAGCCGCCATGCCATCGGTACAGGCGTTATCGGTGGCATGCTGGCAGCCACGTTCATTGCGACATTCTTCATTCCGCTGTTTCTTTGCATGATTGGTCAATTCACTGATCGTCGGCGTGAAAAATCACTCTCCGCAACAACACCATACAAGGAACCCTCCGATGAGTAGACTCATTTTGCTGACAATAACCGGCTTGCTGATCGGCGGTTGTTCGTTCGCGCCCGAATATGAACAACCGCAGGTACCGCTGCCTGAACAGTGGAACGATCCCAGGCTGGATGATCACGAAACTCGAGCCGAACAATGGTGGCAGAGGTTTGGCGATCCGGCTCTCGCGAAGTTGGTGCAAGAATCCCTTGACGCTAACCTCGACCTTCAGATCGCAGCTGCTCGCGTCACCGAGGCTCGCGCGTTTCTCTTGGGTCAAGAAGCGGAACGTTACCCAATGCTGAGTATCGAAGGCAGCGGCACTCGTCAAGGGCCGAGCGAAGAAGCAGCGGGTTTTGGGCCCAATCAGGCTAAACCCTTTACAGACTTTCGAGTTGGCGGTCTACTGACCTATGAGTTTGATATTTGGGGACGACAGGCAAATGCCAGCGAGGCTGCACAATATAGGCTGCTGGCCAGCGCTGCTAATCACGAGACGGTGCGCCTGGCTATTATCTCAGAGGTGGCGACCGGCTATATCAATTTACTCGCGCTGAATCATCAGATAGATATAGCCGAAAACACCATAGCCACGCGACGTGAATCAGTTCAGTTGCAACGGGCCCGCTTTCAAGGTGGCGATATTGATGAGTTGGCACTGCGGCAGGCGGAAGCGGAGCTGGCGGCGGCACAGGCAGAGTTGCCCGCTTTACGTCTTCGACAAACCATTCAGATCCATGCAATTGCTGTTCTATTGGGAAAACCACCTCACGCAATGAAGCAAGATTCGCTTACAACTTACAGTTCAATCGAATCTCTCGAGGCACCTGCAACATTTCCTGCAGGGACACCTGCGGCGTTGATTGTGAGGAGGCCAGATATAAAAGCCGCTGAACAACTCTTAAAAGCGGCTAATGCCGAGATCGGTGTCGCCCGTTCTGCCTATTTGCCGACCATTTCATTTGCGGGGCTTATCGGTTTACAAAGCGCCCAAGTAGGTGATTTGTTTTCCAGTAATGCCGCAAATTGGCAGTTAGGAGGTTCCTTGCTTTCGCCACTGGTGGATTTCGGTCGCACCGAGGCACTTATCGCACAAGCCGAGTCACGACAACGTCAGGCCTATCTATCCTATGGGCGCGTTGTTCAAAATGCCTTTCGAGAAGTTTGGGATGCGTTAGAACAAGTCCAACGCACCGACGAGCGTTTACAATCAAAACATATTCAAGTCACTGCGCTAAAAAAATCGACTCATTTGGCGCGCGAACGCTTCGAAGGGGGATACTCAAGCTACTTGGAAGTGCTGGATGCCGAGAGAAACCTTTTTAACGCGGAGCTAGCCCTTGTCGAAATCAAGCGTGATCGATTGCTAGCGGCCATTAGTCTTTTTCGTGCCCTGGGTGGTGACTATTAATCGTCCCTGGGATGTAATTGGTTCACCCTTTGAACTTAATCAACAACCACAAGCCTCAACAATAAATGAATGGAATTTAAATGTGGCTGACGATCGGGCTGCATTGAATCGGCACTCGCTATGGAAAACATCAAACATATTCAGCTGTTATCCAGCACGGAAGTCGAAGAGCTATATGCTCGCCCTGAATTCAATGCCCATGAACAGTGCCTGTATTTTTCATTAAGCCCGGCAGAACTCGCCGCACTTGAGCAGTTTCGCAATACCCGGACCCGCATCCACTTTATTCTTCAATTGGGTTATTTCAAGGCCAAACAGCAGTTCTTCAACTTCTCATTCGACGAGGTCAGCAGCGATGTTCAGTATATCATTGCAACCTATTACAGCGATGCGGTTGCCACCCAGTTCAAAGGAAGCCTATCTCGAGGTCTCTCTACAGAAGCGGGGCCAGATTTCCCGCGATATAGCCTAATTGCCTGTTTTTATTGATATAGTTCTGAATGAAGAGTTAAAAGCTATATTCTCAGAAAAACGAAGAGCAAATTCTCAATGACTCAGCGGGTAACAGGGTTTTGTGGGAATCTGGCCCCGCTTTTGTAGAGATACCCATTTTTGCATCCGCCAAAAGAAAAAACAATAAAAACAACGCCATAGGAGCTGTTGGCGTACCCAAACCCGAGGAAGGCGACCATGACAGCCAATGAGCAATTCCTGACGAATCAGCAGCGCTATCAACCTTTAACATTACCCCAGCGATTTTCCGATGAAGAGATGGTACGTGACTGGACGCTGAGCCGCCGGGATGGCCAAATGGTCAACCGGTACCGCAAACAGTATCGCTTAGGTCTCGCCATTCAACTTTGCGCCATGCGCCTGTATGGTCGGTTTCTGAACCAGCTCAATGACCTCTCGCCCAGGGTCATCAGCTACCTGAGCAATCAGTTGGAATTGCCGCCCACGTTGACGGTGGCAGTACCCGAGCGGGAGGCCACCTTACTCGAGCACCGGAATAATATCCTTCAATATTTGGGTTTTAAGCGGTTCGACGAGAAGGCCGAAGCGGCGCTTGATCGCTGGATCGAAGAGCATGCCCGTCAGGGACTGTTGCCGGACGAACTCTTTCACCGGGCGGAACGGCATCTGTTGCTGAAACGCATTGTACTGCCTGGCCCCACCACGATAGAGCGGCAGATTATTCGTGTTTGTAATCAGGTCCATGCCCAGCTCTATGAGCAGGTCTTCGAACAGATGTCGCCGGAACTGCGCGCCGCGATCGATGATCTGTTGCAAACCGCCGGCGGCAATCAACGGACCTATTTCAACCAATTGAAGGAATATCCGCCGGGCGCCAAAATCTCATCGCTGAAACGCTATTTGGAACGTTACGAAAATCTAGTGGCCACCGGGATTAACGCGTTCGAAGAAAAGATCATTGATAATGCTTTTCTTCACTATTTGTACCGTTTGACCAAACGCTACAGCGCCCACGATATGAAGCGGTTCAAGGATCATAAACGCTATGCCTTGATGGTGTGTTTTCTATTGGAGTCGCGCAAACTGTTGCTGGATCACTTGGTCAAAATGCACGATCAGTACATGACGGAACTGTGCCGGCAGACCAAAAACAGCCACGACAAAAAGCACAAAGAATTTCGTAAACGGCAAAAGAAAGCGATCGACGCGGTACTCGATACGACTCATGTACTGTTGGAATGGCCGGATGAACAACCGCTCTATAAGCAAGATTTATGGCAACGCATCGACGAAAAGCAGTTGCGTGCATCCATTGACGATTTGTATATCTTTAAACGACTGGAAGAACGTGGGTACTGCGATTTATTGCTGACCCGTTATCCCAGCTTGCGTAAGTATTTTGCTGATTTTATCCGGTTGCCTTTTGACGTTGCGAAAGGATCGGGCGCCTTATTGCGGGCCATTCGACTGGTTCGTCAGTTGGACGCCGGCGAAATAAAGAGGCTGCCCGAGAATGCACCGATTGCGTTTATTCCACGCGAATTACGGCGCAGCTTGAAGGATTCATCCGGGAATATCAATCGCAATGTGTGGGAAATGGGGTTGGCATTGGCGATGAAAGACGCTTTGCGTTCCGGAGACCTGTATTTGCCGCAGAGCAAGCAGCACGTGTCCTTCTGGGATCTCACACTCAACGAACCGAACTGGGATGAAACCCGACACACGGTCTATACCGAACTCCAACAACCATTCCCGCACCAAATCCGCTCGGCCATCTCTTCTCAGTTCCACGAAGCCGTATCCGAAGCCCAAAAGCGTTTTGGTCTGGATAACTTTGCCGAAATACATAATGGCCGATTAAAATTGAAGCGCGACGACAAGCTGGATGTACCGGATAAAGTCTCTCAGCTACAAAAAGTCATCGACGCCCATATGCCAACCATCCGCATCGAGCAGCTGTTGATGGAAGTGGATCAAATGACCCATTACAGTCGCCATTTTGTGCCTATCCAACACCATCAATCGCGCCCGAAAGCGTTTTATAAGAGTCTGATTGCCGCCATTATCTCGCAAGCCACCAATTTAGGCGTGGTTTCCATGAGTGCCAGCGTCAAAGGGGTTACCGTGGATATGTTACGGCATATCCTGCAATACTATATCCGGGAAGAAACCTTGATTAACGCCAGCGCTGAAATCGTCAATCAACACCATCTACTGCCATTGAGCGCCATGCATGGCACCGGTACCTTATCTTCATCCGACGCCCAACGTTTTAAAATTCGCGCTGACAGCCTGTTAGCCTCTTACTATCCGCGCTATTACGGTTACTATGAGAAGGCCATCGGCATCTACACGCATGTATCCGATCAGTATTCGGTATTCAGTACCAAGGTGATTTCCTGTAGCCCACGGGAAGCCTTGTACGTGCTCGACGGGCTGCTGGAAAACAATACCATTCTTAAAATCCGGGAGCATACCACCGATACGCATGGCTACACTGAAATCGTCTTTGCCCTGTGCTATCTGCTCGGGTTCTACTTCATGCCCAGAATACGGGATCTGAAGGACCAACAGTTGTATCGGGTTGATAAGACCGCTGATTATGGTGACCTCAACCAGTTACTCACCAGAACGGCCGATTTGGCGATCATCGAGGAACAGTGGGAATACATGATGCGGGTGGCCATTTCGCTTAAGCAGAAAACTGCTCCGGCACATGTCATCGTGCAACGGTTAACCAATGGCTCGCCCTCGGATCGCCTGACCAAAGCGTTCACCCATCTTGGGCGTATCATCAAAACCGAATATATCTTGCGATACCTCACCGATCCGGAGCTGCGCCGTACCGTCCAGCGGCAACTGAATAAAGGCGAATACCGGCATAAGCTGCCACGCTGGATCTTCTTTGCTGACCAAGGCGAATTCACTACCGGTGACTACGAAGAAATCATGAACAAGGCCAGCAGCCTCAGTTTTGTATCCAACGCCATTTTGTATTGGAACACCATCAAAATAAACGACATTGTTGAGCAACTCAGGCAGCAGGGAGAAGCGATTGATGATGAGACCTTATCCCATATCTCCTTGTTGCCGTATAAACACGTGTTGCCCAACGGGACTTACTTTATCGAGGATGAGGGGAAGGAGTAGTTGTAGTTGGGCGCAAACCTACGGTTACGAGGTGGCCGTGGAAATCAAAACCGTAGGTTTTCGTTCAAATGCGCCCGCTGGTCCATTACCAGCAGCGTACTGCCGAAGACCGCCAGCAGGAGCGCGAACAATTCCGTTCAGTTAACCAGGGGCTGAACGATCAGATCCAGGATCTGCAACACCGGCTCGCCCAGGCTGAGTCGAGAGCGTCAGAGCTGTTTGACGCCAATGTGCAGTTACAACGACATGCCGATGAATTAAAACGGGCCAATGGGGCGCTAAATAGCGACGTGAAGGGAAAGATAGAAGATGTCCAGAACCTGAAACACGAGCTTGAAGAAGCCGTGGCAAAGTGCCGGGAATACCAGCATCAAAATGATCATTTGGCGCAAAACATGGCCGTGCTCACCACTCAGAAAGCTGATGTTGATAAGCAAGTGGCCGTCTTATCCCAAACACTGGAGACCACAAAAACCGAATTGAAAACCACCCAGGATAAAGCGGCGCTTCTGATCGACGAGAATAAAGTCATTCTTCAGGAAAAAGCCGTGATCCAAGGTCAATTTAAACAGCTCCAAAGTTCGCTGTAGCCGGATGGATGTATTTTGAGCGCCCGGCAGCTTAATGGTGGAATCGTCGTAGCTCATCAAATTTGTCGGTTCTTCCACTTGAAGCTTCTGTGCTTCTTCACATCAAGGATCTTTTGCCAATGAATCTGCTGTCAATTTTCACAATATTTGTAATTACTGCGGTTGCCGAAATTGTAGGTTGTTATCTGCCGTGGCTGGTACTGAAACAGAACAAGTCGGTATGGTTGTTAATTCCTGCTGCGCTTTCGCTGGCGTTATTTGCGTGGCTGTTGACGCTTCACCCAACGGCGGCAGGTCGCACTTATGCTGCCTATGCGGGCATATATCTGGGCGTTGCTCTCCTCTGGTTGCGTATTGTTGACGGAGTGGCGCTCACCCGTTGGGACATCGCGGGGGCTTTGGTCGCATTGGTAGGGGTTACCATCATCGTTATACAGCCAACGGCCGGTTAGGCAAGGCGCCATAATGTTGAATAATATCAGCCGCTTATGCTCAAAGTGGCTAAATCCAACGCTTTTACCGGCCGGACCTCTACTTAACACCGACCCTTTTGGGGGGCAAAGACAGCCTATGGTTCACCGAACAAATTTATACGCAATTCATCACGCGGTTTAATTGGGAACAAGGTTCTGCATTCGGAATGCTGCTACTAATCCTGACCTCAGTCATCGTTTGGATCGGTCTCAAACTCAGTAAGCAGTCGTTTTCGAGGGTGATGTCATGATCAGCTCGATACCAACCAGTCAATTTTTTAAACGAACCTATGCGGTTTATGTCGCTTTCTTTTTTCTCTATTTGATCTTGCCCTTGGCTGTTGTTGCAACCTTTGCTTTCAATGATTCGTTGTTTCCATCTATGCCTTGGAACGGCGGTACATTGGCCTGGTTTGTGGGTTCAGAGGAACCTAAACTTGGCATTTTTAATGACCGTGAATTATTGGAAAGTATCTTCATCTCATTCTGGGTTGCACTCAGCGTAACGGTATTGAGTATTGCTCTGGCGACCTGTAATGCTTTTTTGTTTGAAAGGAACGATTTCTTCGGGAAGGGATTTCTGTACATGATGATGTTAACGCCCTTAGTCATACCTGGTGTGATATTAGGCGTGTCCATCTTGATTTTCAGCAGCAGCATCGCCAATGGTTTTGAAGACCACTATGATTTAGAGTTAGACTTCCTGCGGCCCGGACTACCGCTGGTGATACTCGGCCAATTCGCCTTTATCACCACCATCGCCACACTCGTTATCTCTGCCCGCTTGCGTCGTTTTGACCGCTCACTGGAAGAAGCGGCTTTGAATCTGGGGGCATCATTACCCGTCGTAATCTGGACCATCACACTCCCCTATCTCTGCCCCGCGTTGATTGGTGCAGGCATCGTGGCCTTTCTCATGTCATTCGAGAATTTTAACACTACACTCATGCTCGTCGGTTCCGATGCACCTTTAACCATCGCCATGTTTGATCGCCTGAGAGAAGGCTCAACCCCGGTACTCAATGCGGTCTCCGTATTGCTAATGGTCGGATCTGCAGCATTGGCTTTGATATCACTGTTTGTGCAGAATCCGAAGCGTCGTTAGTGTTCTGGTATTCCTATCGATCCTGGGCCCACCGCTCAGGTCGTTATTAATTCAGTCCTGATGAAGATCTCGCGAGCAACTTTTTTTCAATCTGCGTGGAGCATTGTAAAATCTCGTATTATTCTTAACGAATTACGCCGTTATTGGAACTTTTAAAGTGTATTCGAAGAATTGAAGTGGTAATGTCATCGGAACGCAAAATAAGAACAAAAGCCCCAGCTCTCCAATCCCTTTAGGAGCCCTGTGCTTTGATGGATTTTGAACAGACCATTCTCATTGTGGACGATGAGAAAATTGGCCGAAAGGTACTGAACGACCTGCTTAAGGGCGAGGCGAAGATTGTCCTCGCTAAAAATGGTGAACAATGCCTCGAGAAAGCCCGTGACTGTCAGCCGGATTTGATTCTGCTGGATATCATACTCCCGGATATTGATGGCTTTCAGGTGCTTGAGCGTTTGAAGCAGAGTCCTGCTACACAGCATATTCCTGTTATCTTTATCACCGCATTGAACAATTACGCCGATGAATGTAAGGGCTTCAGTCTGGGTGCCCGTGATTACATTCAAAAGCCATTTCATCCGGACATTGTTAACGCCAGGGTGCTCACCCACCTGCGCCTTAAAGAGCATGTCGAAAAGAATCAACGACAGGAGAAAGCTCTGCAGGCCAGTGAACTGGCTAACGAGCTGAAAGACCAATGCCTGTCCATTATCAGCCATGAACTGAGAACCCCGATGAATGGCGTATTCGGGGCGTTACACTTGCTGGATGATGAAGTGACGACTGAGGATGCCAAAAAGTATCTGGCATCGGCGCACTGCTCCGCCCAGGATATGATGAACCTGGTCGACAGTATGCTGTATTTCTTTGAGTTACAGTCAGACAAGCTTGTGCTGGATAAGAGACCTTTCCGATTGCAACAGCTGCTTACGGATGTTGAGTCCCGCCTTATGCAATGCGCCGCCCATAAGCAGTTATCCGCATCGGTAACGTCGAACCTGCCAGTTAATCGGGTCTATCGTGCGGATTCACAACGCATCAGCGTTATATTGCACAACCTCCTGGATAATGCGGTAAAGTTCACTCAAACTGGTACGGTAAAGCTGCTTGTCGATGAGCAAACTACTACCGGGAGTGATCCGGACGTTGTGCTTGAATTCAAGATAACCGACAGTGGCATTGGCATATCTGCCGAACAGTTTCCGAAAATATTCGAAGCCTTCACGCAAACCGACGCCTTTTTCTCCCGCAGATTCGAGGGTATGGGGATCGGTCTCGCAGTATGCAAACGTCTTGTAGACCTGATGAATGGCAAGATCTCCGTGGATTCCACGCCAGATCAAGGCAGTTGCTTTACCGTATCAATTCCAATGTCCCGCGTTTCGGTGTCGGATTTTAATGATTCCCCTTCCTCAGAGGTAACGCCGGACCTGGCCCGGGTTCTGACAAAAGACTCTAGGGTATTGATCGTTGAAGATAATCCGGTAAACCTGATGATGTTGCAGGGCATGGTCAAACGACTGGGTGTATCGGTCGAAACGGTTCAGGATGGCGCAGCAGCCGTTGAATTCTTCCAGAACAATCCAGTTGACTTGATCTTGATGGATTGCCAAATGCCGGTCATGAGTGGATTTGAGGCGACCCGACATATCCGGGCGTGTAGCGCTAAAGGTGAAAATGTCCCGATTATCGCGGTTACCGCCAATGCCATGTCAGGTGATCGTGAGCGCTGTTTCGCCTCAGGTATGAACGACTATCTGAAAAAGCCCGTGCGTAAAGAAGATATAGCCCAATGCATTCGCCACTGGTTGCCATTACCGGAAAGAAAAACATCGAATTGAATGAGTGTTTAACCACTTTTTTGACGCTATAAGGTATAGATTAAAGCAGGAATAGGGATTCAACGTTATGTCACAGCCTAAGGCATGTCGATGCACCGGGAAAGAAAAAACGACGATTGAAGGCTTGTCCAAAATACCCAGTTACACCGGAGATTTTCCTTCGCCGCTTCAAGTGATGTGGTATGTGCCGGAGCAGGATGAGTTGTTTAAACTGCACATCAGTGATACCGAAATTCGACGCTGGATTCGTGAAGCCGCCGAGTATCATGGCATTCCACATGTACTGTTAGCCATTATTCTGCAACAGGAAAATGGCCCGAATGCAACCGCAATTCAGAAGGCTGGACAATTTGCCGAACGCACAATCACCACCTTTGGTGCGATTGTCGATAAACGACTTTGGGATATTTTCCCGGATGCAATCTCCAAGGGCTCTTCCGGTTTTGCAAACATGTCCCGTGGCGCCCTGCTGGATGCTTCCAAATATACTGAAAACAACTATGGGCGAAACCCGCTATCCAATGAAGTGCGCTATCGCGCATTCGGTATTGACCAGGATACCCGCGTGTCTGGGGATGACTGGAAAGCGGACCTCTATTATTGCTCTGCCCATTTACGGCAATTGATTGACAGGGTCACGGGCTCCCCTTGTCACAATGGCGCTCTGACAATGGATCAGCTCCGCGAAGTGATCAAAGCCTATAATGGCAGCGGGCCGATGGCGGACAAGTATGCGGACGATGCCATGAAAACGTTAAAGGGCGCAAGCACCGGTGCCAGTACGTTGTATTTTTACGAGCAATAATACAAATTAATGAAATCCTTCATCCCAACACTTTCGATTGCAATTATCACGCTGATTTTACTGACAGTTTTCACGTATTTACCTGTTGGTTCCAATCTCTGGCATGTGATGACCAGCAATGGCTACATTATCCCGAAAGAGTCATCCCTGTTCAGCTTTCAGGTCATCGAGATGAATCAGGGGTCTGGTGAATGGTGGACTTATGGTCGGGATGATCAGTATTACTACCACTTCCTTGCTTTGCCTGACCGTCCTTATGTGAAAATCCCGACAGCATCCACTGTGAACTGCCCTGGGTTTATTCCGAACCAATTCGGAACCTGGTGCTTACAACACACGCGCTAGGTTCCTCGAATTGATATTTCGCAGAATCAATTATCGCCAATAGTTTTTTCGCGCCAGAACCTGTTGCTCCAGGGCTTGGTGCTCACCCGATGATATCTCGGGTAACTGACTTTCCCGGATGTCATAACCATATGCGGATGTACTGGTGACGATAATCGGAGGGGCCTGGATCCGCTTGAAGACGCTTTTTCGTATACAACCCGTAAACCAGTTCAAATCCTTCACAAATACCTCGGCATCATCCACCCCCCAACGGCGGATAAGGTCTGCAGAAATACCGAGATTTTGTTCCAGCGTTCCTTCCAGAAACCAATTGAGCATATGAACTGCATTGATTTTTTTGAAGCTGGTGAATGCTTCAATCATGGCGCAATGGTAGCCGAACTTGATGGGATCAACTTGATCGTGTTTCAGCTCGGCACTGGGGGCAATGGCATCCTCTGCGAACTCGAATAATGCGTTGGGGAAGAGAGACTCCGGAATGACCTCCTGTTTGAATATATCCCGATTAAGATAGCGGGCCAGGTCATACACTTCAGCTTTGGTCAGATCCGCAATGGGAGCGATAACCCCGCCCACATCGCCGTACAGGGTGGCATAACCCAACGCGACTTCAAGCTTGTTACCATTATTTGTGAACATCCGTCCGTAACGACCGGCGATATTGGAGAGAATCGATGTGCCGCGGATTTTGGCTTGTATGTTTTCATCGGATAACTGTTTCATCCATTCGGGAGAGTCAAACTGAGTGTCGAGCTTATCGAAAACAGGTTTGTGCGCGTTTACCAGGCTTTCAATGGGGAATTCCAGGTATTCAATGCCGAGTTGATTTGCAATATGTTTAGCCACGTTTCGTGTGGAGCTGCTGTTATATTGTGAAGGCATGTTTACGGCCCACACGGCATCTTTGCCCAGTGCCGCCGTCAGCAGTGTGACGACCACAGCACTATCGATGCCACCACTCAATCCAACTACAAATTCTGGATGTTCGGACCAGCCAAGCATATCCTTGAGGTATCGTAAACCACTGATAATGGCATGATACTTTTGTTCGATCTTACCAAACTCCTTGCGCTCGACCTGAAGCGTGGAAATTTTGCTATGATCGGCGATCAACAAATCCGGCGCAAAAAAGCGCTCACTCGTCAATGCGGGTTCGCCATTGGAATTATAAACCGTAGTACCCCCATCAAACGTGACGATATTTTTACCGTTATTCTGAGGGCCAACACTGTTTACGTAATAAAACGGCACGAAGGATTCGGGCATATCCTCAGTGAGGAAACGAATTCGTCGATCTCGGGCATCATGTTTGAGATAGGTCCAGGGCGAAGAGGAAATATTGACGATCAAATCCGCGCCATTGTGAACCAGAGAGCGTGTGATATTCAATGCTCTCCCGTCTTTTCGGTAATCCTGGCACCAGAGATCCTCGCACACTTCGAAACCAACCGGTGTCCGCCCACCACTTACCTCGATCAAATAGGGTTGAGCCAGTTTCTCCAAAGGGATGCCATGATCCTGAGAAACACTTTGTAGTGAGAAGAAATAGCGCTCATCGTCGAAAAATCGATAATTAGGCAGCAAGGTTTTGGGTTGAACCCCTTCTGGTAATAAATCAGTATTGGCAGCACGTTTCGCATACTCACCGTTCTGGACAATAATGACCGCATTATACATTCGCGTACGCCCGTCTTTGTTTGGATGCGGGTGATTATCTTCCAGTCGCTCATTGATGTGATCATCGACAAATGCACTGCCAAACGCTATTGCGATCCCGTCGCTCGCTAACCTCACCTTTTCGTTATAGGCCATCAGTTCGGCACAAAAACTACGATCCAGCCATTGATCGGATAGCAGGTAGCCTGAAAGACACATCTCTGGAAAAGCTATAAGATCAGCCGATTGGGCTTTTGCCTCGACGATCATGGCTAACATAGTCGAAAAATTTTGTTCCAAAGCGCCGGGGATGATGTGCATCTGTGCCAGTGCAACTCGCATAAGGTTCCTTTAAAAGTAATCTGAATATTGACGTTAAACTGTGTAATATTGTCCGGAATATGGCGCATTAAATCTACACTGAATGAGGCATAATCGGGACTATGGTGAAGGAAATTAACATCTCCCCTGCTTTGGTGAACGCAGGGACGCACGCTAATGACACACCGTTAACAGCGACTCAGGACACCGCAATAATTGCATCAGGCCTCAGTGATATCGAGCATTATCTGCAAGCGGCGACATCAGAAAATACCCGCCGGACCTACCGTTCTGCAATTCGCCAGTTCGAAAAATCGGGCGGACGCTTACCTGCAAATCGGGATACTTTAATGCGCTATATTGTCGCGCAGGCGCCACTACTCAACCCTCGTACACTCGATCTTCACATTACCGCAATTAGTCGCTGGCACGAGTATCAAGGATTTGAAGACCCAACCCGTGATCCCTTGTTGCGAAAAACCCTCGTTGGAATTCGGCGAACCCATGGCAAGCCGAAACAAAAAGCAAAACCACTGAGCCTTCAGCATCTTGCTATCCTGGTCACGACACTTGATGTCTCAGAGAACAATCTTCGGAAAAAACGGGACAAAGCGCTGTTACTCACCGGGTATTTCGGCGCATTTCGGCGCAGTGAAATTGTAGCGATACAATTTGAGGATTTATTTTGGGAACCGGAAGGCGTAATCATCCGAATCACCCAGTCGAAAACCGATCAATATGGTGAAGGGATTCTGCGCGCCCTGCCTTACCACAACTCCCCTTATTGCGCCGCGACGGCCTTAAAAAACTGGATTGACGAATCCGGTATTCAGCATGGCCCGATTTTTCGGGCAATCAATCGTTGGAGCCAGCTCAAGGGCAAGGCCCTCCATGCAGGGGCAATTAACACTCTCCTTAAAGAACTCGGTGCCCAAGCAAAGTTCGATTTCGTCCCGAACCTAAGCAGTCACAGCTTCCGCAGAGGACTCTCGACAGCTGCGGCAAGAGAAGAGCTCGACTTTGAACTGATCAAAAAACAAGGTGGATGGAAAACAGATGATGTGGTCAGGGGCTATATTGAAGAAGGCCATGCATTCAAAAACAATGTTGTAACAGACTTGATTACCAGACTGGATGAATTAAATGCAGACCTTGCCCCCTAGCATCATACGCTGACGATTTATTGGTCTACACTTAGTGCGATTGAGGACTAAAAACAGGTAAACCCTTTATGGACTTCACAGGCTCCCTTCTACAAAGTCAAAAAACTCGAGATGCCCGCGACAAAGCCAGAGCAATCGATAAAGTTCAGGCGGTTATTGAATTTGATTTATCCGGCAAAATTCTCACTGCCAACGATAATTTCCTTCAGGCAATGGGGTACACGTTAAGTGAAATTGTGGGGCAACACCACAGCATGTTTGTTGAACCGGAAGAAAGTACTAGTGCAGCCTACCATGAATTCTGGGCGAAGCTGAACCGGGGAGAGTTTGAATCTGGTGAGTTTAAACGACTGGGGAAGCATAATAAAGAAGTCTGGATTCGAGCCTCATACAATCCACTCTTGAACCGTTTTGGCAAACCTTACAAGGTGGTGAAGTTCGCAACCGATATAACCGAAGAAAAACTGCGCTATGCAAATTTTCAGGGGCAGATTGATGCGATCAGCAAGGCCCAGGCTGTCATCGAGTTCGACATGGATGGCATTATCCTGACTGCAAATGACAATTTTTTAAACGCAATGGGTTATACCCTCCGCGAGATCCAAGGTCAGCATCATCGCCTTTTTGTTGAATCCGGACATCAAAACTCACCGGAATACCGCTCTTTTTGGGAAAGTCTGAGAGCCGGAAATTATGAAACCGGTGAGTACAAACGCCAGGGAAAAGGCGGCCAGGATGTATGGATACAGGCCTCCTACAATCCAATACTTGATCTCAACGGAAAACCCTACAAGGTCGTTAAATTCGCAACTGACATCACTCAGGAAAAGTTGCAGAATGCCGAGTATGAAGGACAGATCAACGCCATAGGCCGATCTCAGGCTGTGATTCATTTCAATATGGATGGCACGATAATCTGGGCCAATGAAAATTTCCTCGATGCCATGGGGTACACACTAGAGGAGATAAAAGGCCATCACCATTCGATGTTTGTAGAAATCCATGAAAAGCAGAGCCAGGCGTATCAAGACTTTTGGGCTAAATTGAATCGCGGTGAGTATGCTAATGGTGAATTCAAACGGCTAGGGAAAAACAACAAAGCAGTATGGATTCAGGCCACTTATAATCCGATTTTAGATTTTAACGGCGTACCCACCAAAGTGGTAAAGTACGCGACAGAAGTCACCAGTCAAAAACTTAAATACGCAGATTACAGCGGCCAGATCAAAGCCATCAGTAAATCCCAAGCCGTAATCGAGTTTAACATGCAGGGCATAATCCAGAACGCAAATGATAACTTCCTGTCTGCAATGGGTTACACCCTCGACGAAATCAAAGGCAAGCATCACAGTCTGTTCGTCACTGACGAATATCGTCAGAGTGAGGAATACAGAGCGTTTTGGTCCAAGCTCAATCGAGGTGAGTTTGAAACGGCAGAATACAAGCGGGTTGGCAAAGGTGGTAAAGAGGTCTGGATTCAAGCGTCCTACAACCCTATTCTCGATATGAATGGAGCACCCTTCAAAGTTGTGAAATATGCTACTGATATTACGGAACGTATCAGAGCGGTGAAGTCAATTAGTGACACACTGATTGCGTTATCCCAGGGTGATTTAACCCGAAGTATCGATTCACCTCTCGTTGGTGAGTTTGAGGACTTGCGTCACGCAATGAACTCCACACTTCAGCGGTTAAACGAGTTGGTTCATAACATCGACAGCAGTTCGAATCTTGTTAAAAACAGTGCCCAGGAAATCAAGCAGGCTACTGGAGACTTAAGCCAGCGCACTGAAGCCCAGGCGGCAAGCCTGGAAGAAACAACTTCGAGCATTCAGCACTTGTCCACTATGGTGACCAGCAATGCTAAAAACGCTGGTAACGCCAATGAGTTATCCCGTGTTGCCGCGGTAAAAGCCGAGCAAGGTGGAAGCGTGGTGGCCACTGCGGTTCAGGCAATGAAAGATATTGGCCTATCCAGCAAAAAAATATCTGAGATCATCGGTGTGATCGACGAAATCGCATTTCAAACGAACTTGTTAGCGCTTAATGCTGCGGTGGAAGCCGCACGAGCAGGAGAGCAAGGCAGAGGGTTTGCCGTCGTTGCCGGCGAAGTCAGAAGTCTGGCGCAACGCAGTGCCGTCGCCGCTAAAGAGATCAAAACATTGATCAACGACAGTGTGGTAAAAGTGGCAGAAGGTACCAAGTTAGTGAATGATTCAGGTGAAACCCTGAGTGGCATCGTAGATGCTATCAAGGAAGTGACAAAACTGGTGTCCGAAATCAACAACGCCAGCCAGGAACAGGCATCGGGTATCCGGGAAGTGAGCGTTGCAGTTACCAGCATTGATGAAATGACCCAGCAGAATGCCGCCATGGTAGAAGAAGCAACAGCAACTACCGAGATGATGGCCGATGAATCCCGTAAATTAAGTTCCCTGATTCAGTATTTCAATGCGAAACAGTGAATGTGATTCAGGGCCAAAATTGGCGTTGTGCACTCTTGTCTCAGTCCTAATGAACCAATGCGACTGACTTGACCTGTGCCCAGACACAGTCACCTTTCTTCAGATCGAGATGATGGGCGGAACGACGGGTAACCCGTGAAACGACGTAGGTTGAATCAAAGGACTGATCATCCCGGGTTGTCAGGCGAAGCTGGATCAACACCATTGAACTATCGTGGTCTACCGCAATATCTGTAACTTCCGCAGGTATGCGGTTCAGAATGCTACTTTTTGTTTCACAACCCATTGCGATACTGACATCCCGTGCCAGAACCCTGACTCTGACCTTGGTTTGCAATGGGTCTCCACTGTCTTTTAGCCAAAGTTTAATCGATCCGATTGCAACACACATCAATTCCCATTCTGGCGCGTGCTCAATCACAATCCCCTGCAAGATTACGCCAGCCCCCTCCCCTAAATTCATGGGTAACTTGATACGGGAGAAAACATCCGTAACGTCCCCTTGCGCAATCACACTACCGTTATCAAGAAACACCACATGATCGGCCAGACGGGCGACCTCATCCAAGGCATGACTAACGTACAAAATAGGGATATTCAGTTCCGACTTAATGCGTTCCAGATATGGCAATATGTCCTGTTTTCGAGCAGTATCCAAGGAAGCTAATGGTTCATCCATTAATAACAACTTTGGCTGCAGTAACAGAGCCCGGCAAATTGCTACACGTTGCCGCTCTCCTCCAGATAATCGCGCTGGTAGACGATCGAGTACACCACGAATACCCATAACGTCGATAAGGTGTTCGTACTGCTCTGGATTAAAAGGCGCATCTGCTCGTTTTATGGCGTAGTTTAGATTGGCTTTAGCCGACATAAAAGGAAATAAGCTGGACTCCTGAAATACATAGCCAATGGCCCGTTTATGGGCGGGGAGTGAGACGTTGTCATCTTGCCAGATATGCTCGAGCACTCGAACGTAGCCAAACTTGGGTTGCTCCAGACCCGCAACACAACGAAGCAGTGTTGTTTTTCCAGAACCGGAAGCACCAAATATTACAGTTACCCCCCTTCCCGGTACCGTAATATCGGCATCGAGAGCAAATCCACGGTCATCACCGGGTACTGGTTTTTGGTTTTGTGATCTTTCGAGCCTGAACCGGAAGTGCATTGTTTGGCTCTTTATTTCTCTACGATTTAATGTCATAGATTAAGTAACTGTCGTTGTTTCCGTTGAGACCCATACAACACGAGTAATACAGTGAAAGAGAACAAGAGCATGATGGCAGAAAGCTTGTGTGCACTCTCGTAATCAATCGTTTCAACATAATCATAAATTTGAACCGAGACCAGGCGTGTTTCACCAGGAATGTTACCACCGATCATCAACACCATGCCGAATTCGCCAACAGTGTGGGCAAATCCCAGAATTGAAGCCGTCAAAAAGCCGGACTTGGCCATAGGCACCACAACAGTAAAAAAACGATCCCAGGGTCCAGCTCGCAATGTCGCGGCGACTTCTAGTGGGCGATTCCCCATTGCTTCTATCGAATTCTGGATCGGCTGTACAACAAAGGGCAAAGAATAGAAAATAGACCCGGTCACAAGCCCCCAAAATGTAAACGGTAGCGTGCCCAATCCCATAAAAGATGTAATCTGACCGATAACGCCGTCGGGACTCATCGCGATCAGCAGGTAAAAACCAATCACCGTGGGTGGCAAAACTAACGGTAAAGCCACAATGGCACTTACAGGTCCTTTCCACCACGAGTTTGAGCGTGCGAGCCACCACGCAATTGGGGTTCCAATAATCAGCAACAGCAGGGTGACGGTAAACGCCAGCCTTAGAGTTAATCCGATTGTATCGAGGTCTGCAGCGGAGAGCATGCTAATCCTTATCCGTTCCTACTGTATCGAGGAGCGATAGCCGAAAGATTCAATAATTGCGCGTCCTTCAACGCTTTTAAGGAAATTGATGAAATCGATTGCTGCCGGATTTTTAGCTGCCCGCATAAGAATAACAGCATCCTGGTGAATCGGGTCGTATAGGGTTTCCGGTATTTTCCAGTATACCGCGTGCTTCTGCTCAATGACCTGAGACCAGGCCACGAAACCAAGTTCAGCATTACCGGAATAGACATACTGGTAAGTTTGCGCAATATTCTCACCCTGAACCCATTTGGGTAGCGTCTGTTTTCGTAGCTTTAGTTGATCTAAAACTTGTGTCGCGGCAAGCCCATAGGGGGCCAGTTTTGGATTCGCTAAGGCAATTTTTTTAAATTTACCGTCTAACAGGCTTTGCTGATTCACGGATTCAAGCCGGGTTGACCAGAGCACCAATGCACCAGATGCATAAGTAAATCGACTGTCCGGCACAATACGTTGGTTTTGTTCAAGTTTGATCGGTTTTTCCTGGTCGGCGGAAAAAAAAGCATCAAAAGGTGCACCATGTTGTATTTGTGCATATATTTTTCCGGATGAGCCATAAGATACACGTATACGATGGGGTGATTGCCGTTCAAACTGCTCGACTAATTTCGTCATCGCCCCGTTAAAGTTAGAAGCCACTGCAATGGTTGTTTGTTCTGTATTGCCTGAAACAGGTATGAGAAACAGGAAAGCATAGATCGCGGGAAAAATGTTCTCACGCCTGAATTTATCCATAATCGGTATTTCCCGGGTTTATGTTTTATCAGGAATCGTGTTTGTGACTGGAGGCTTCCTGAATAAGAATGTCCATGTAATTTTGTCTTTGGTTATCAAAGATTACCGCTTGGCTGTCCAGGCTCGCAGATCCGATAGTGATGTCTGGAATGACAATACTCCAATTATGGTCGTGTATAATTTTCTGGACTTCCGAGCACAGTGACTCAAGTTCGAGTTTAGGATAACCGATACTGAATAGAACCACCATATCACTGATACGCACCATTAACATATCCGCAAGTTGTTCAATTAAAAGCCGATTAATCGTGCCCATTTTAATATTTAACTCATTATCACCGAAGTGCCGACAAATATGCTCAGCGTTAGCAATGGATACTACGATCACATTTATCGACAGGTTCAGGCGTTGTGCGGTGAGAACGCGCTTGTCTGCAAGAGCCCGAAAATGCTCGATATTCAGTAATCCGGTTTCGTCAGAGTACATCAAGTCACGTTGGATTCGAACTTTTAATGATTCGTTTTCTGCTTTCAGTGCAGCTATTTGCTGAGACAATATATCAACCCGTCGAGTGAGATCCGCATTGTCGATGCGCTCTTGAACCAATGCCTGATGGTGCTTCATTATCGGCGTAAAATCATTATGTGCACCCAGTAACCGGATTGGTTTCCCGTCAACATCATAAATCGCAACGCCGCGACACCTCACCCAGATGGTATGACCCTGCTTGTGTTTGTACCGTACAATTTGGTCGTAAGGGTGATTAGGGTCTTCAAGATGCTTTTGCAAATTACGAACAGCAGTCTTTAAATCGGCTTCAAAAATAATGTCTTGCCACTCTGCCGCCAAGTGCTTTTTATCATCCGGTTCATATCCAAGTAACGTCCAGAATTTATCACTCATCCATTCGTTATCTGGATTCTCCAAATCCCAATACCAGATGCCATCCAGCGCACCTTCCTGCAGAAATTCGAATACAAGGTCATCCTGTTGCAGCAATTGGTACAGTTCTTTGCGCAAATAATGATTTTGATTGGAAAACGCATCATCTGCCGCCGTGCTGGTATCAGAAATGTGGGAATGATCGACGATCAGGTTGTCTTTATTCATCTTGGCTGAGATCCCGCATGGACACAACGACTCCACGATGTTTCTGGCCAATCGTGTAAGGCGTGACTGAAACTTCAACTTCAGTATTATCATTTAGCACGTAAAGCTGAGAGTAAGACCCGGCTTCGGTGTTGGCTTTCTCGATCTTCTCGTGCAATCCGTCAAAATCGTATTTAAGTGATAAATCTTTAAACGAGCGATTGATATCAAAGTCCATGATATTGACATACTGCCTCAAAGCATGGGTATATCGGCGAATATTTAAATTCGAATCGAGGAACAGCACCGCAATACGTGTGGTTTTCAGCAGGTTTTCAAAATCATTGTTCGCTTCGGTGAGCTCGGCAATTTTTTGCTGATGTTCACTATTGACAGTGTATAACTCTTCGTTAACAGATTGGAGCTCCTCATTTGTTGACTGTAATTCTTCATTAGCAGCCATCAACTCTTCGTTGCTCGACTGAAGTTCTTCGCTGGTCGAGTCCAGTTCCTCCATGACTTCCCGATACATTCTTTGGCATTCAACTAAGGCTTTGTCCAATTCCGATATTCGCTGCTGTGCTTGCTGATCAATATCATATTCAATATCAGCCGTATTGGTTTTGCTTTCCTGTAGAAAGCTGATCGCGGTGTAGGTTTGCACACTATCCTTTTCCTGGATAGGGAAGCATTTTAAAGACCATAAAGTCGCAGTATTTTCGCCCTCCAACTGACACCGATAAACATTCTTCAATAAAATACTTCGCTTTTCGAGAATGACCTGATGCGCCGCGGAAAGGGCCTGGCTGGCTATGTCGGGTATCAGCACATCTGCTACATCATTGGTAACCAACCCCGGTTTGAGTTTGGCGGTAAATATGGAGCAATCTCCGTAGGAATAAATCAGTTGTAACTTATGGTTTACCACCATAGTGGGCGGTACAAAGTGGTCAAAAATCACTTTTTGACCAATCGGCGTATTGGGCATACGGCGCCGTGCGTCGATCTTCGCAGACTCTTCAATGTATCGCGGAATTGCTCGGGGTTGGTAGCGGTGCTGACGAACGCCCCCCGTGTGAATGGATGTGACAGGAATTCTGAGATCTTTTGTTTTCCGGTATATTCTCAGTTTGGAGTCAATAATATCGAAATAGTTATTGAAGTTTCCTGGAGACTCGGCACTCCCGAGTAATAACGCACCGTCGAGCCGAAGCGAAAAGTGGAAAAAAGCAAGGGCTTTCTGTTGTGCCTGCGCTTGCAAATAAATCAGGGTGTTTCGGCAACTGACAAGATGCATATTTGAGAATGGAGGATCTTGAATAATGTTGTGAGTTGCAAATACAACCATAGACCGCAACTCTTTCGTGACTTGATAGTGGCCATCGGGTTGCTGGATAAAATACTTGCTTAACAGGTTTACTGGAACTTCAGTTGCAATCGTGGTCGGATAAATACCAGTAGCACCAAAAGCTACCGCAGCCTGATCAATATCGCTGGCGAAAATCTTGATGTGTCGTGTTACCCCCAGGGATTCACAACATTCTGCAAATAATAAGGCCATGGTGTAGGCCTCTTCACCGGTTGAGCACCCCACACACCATATTCTGATCGGGTCTCCGGGCGTAGAGGATTTAACCAATGGAATAATCACATCTGCTCTTAATACATCCCAAACCTCATGATCCCGAAAAAATTGAGTGACCCCAATGAGCAAGTCTCGTTTTACCTGTTCGATTTCTTCTGGATTATCCAGTAAAAACTGGTGATAGTCCTTGAGACTGGGCTTACCGTTAATACTCATTCGGTGGACAATTCTTCGGGATACAGTCGATTCTTTATAGGCCTTGAAGTCGAGCTCTGTTTTTTCCCGTATCAAATTTAAGACACTCTCCAAGAGCTCCAGGTTCTCTGAAAAATGGTGTAAAAACTGGTTAGAACGATGCCTACGGAGTGGGTGGGAAATATATTTTTGAACGTGGGTTGGTATCTGGTTAACCGGAAGCACAAAATCAACACAGCCCGTATCGATGGCACTCAAAGGCATGCCGTCAAACTGCGCTTCTTCCGGCGATTGTGTGATGATCATCGCCCCCATTTCCTTCATCTGGACCAGCCCCCGACTTCCATCAGATCCGGTACCCGACAGGATAATACCGATGGATCGGTTTTGAGCATCTTCCGCTACAGACCGGAACAGCTCATTGATTGGCATGTTGATACGATTATCAGGTGGTAAGTCTGAAAGATAGATCTGCCCCTCGGCAATCCGCATGAGTTTCCCGGCGGGAATTAAATAAATCGTATCGCGCTCCAACGCCACGCCTTCTTCGGCGAGGTGAATCGCCATACGAGTGTGTTTGGTCAGGAGTTCGTCCATCAGACTAATATAATCAGGTGATAAATGTTGGACGACGATATAGGCTAACCCGAGATCAAATGGCATGCTGTCAAACAAGGCTTGCAGAGCTTCCAAGCCACCAGCAGAGGCACCTATTGCAACAATATGGCTCGGACTGTTGTCCTTTTGACGTTTCGTTTCGGATTGTTTACCCAATGATGAATTAGTTAAGGGTTGTGAAGGATTTTGATTCATATTTTTCTTCCTGAAGCGTCGCAAAAAACTGAACCAAACTATTCATGTCCATTGGTTTTGCGTAGTAGTAACCTTGTATGGATTTAATGTTGAGCGACTCAACATAGCGCAATTGCTCTTCAGTCTCTACGCCTTCAGCAAGTATATTCAAGTCGAGGGATTGACCCAGTAACGTAATTGCTTTTATTGCAGATTTAAACTTTTTAGATTGATGGAGCCGCATGATGAAGTAACGATCGATTTTTAATTCGTCAAACGGGTAGTTCATCAAACGCTGAAAAGAGCTGTAACCCGTGCCAAAATCATCCATTGAAATTTTGAACCCTTTTTGTTTCAGGTCAACAATATTCTGTTCAACCAGTCTGTCACTGCCCAGGAGTGCTTGCTCTGTTATTTCGAGATAAATTTGCCTTGGTAGCAATTCAAATTCGTTAACTTCTGCGCACAGTTTTGACACAAAATCAAATTGTGAAAACTGCATTGCATCGATATTCAAATGTAAACTCAGGCCACAGTAGTCGTGCAGGTTATCATTTCTGAAACGCTTCAGTAAACCGGCATAGGCAGAAAGGCCACGGGTTAACATCTGCTTGAACAATTCGTTGGAACAATGGGAATGCTGTGCAGTTTCAATGATATCCTCGACACCATTGTGATATTTGCACTCAGGAAACCTTGATAAAGCCTCAACTGAAGAGGGTCTTCCACCCTCATAGATTGGTTGGAAGTAGATCTCGATACATTGTGTATCAAGAATATGCCGCAATTCCTGATTCTTGTTTTGTATCTTGATTTGCGTTTTACGAAAACGATCATCATAAAAAGCCACTTTCCGATCAGACTGTTTGGCTTTATACATCGCCATATCCGCCATGCGCAGCCATTCACTGGACACTTCCACTGCGTTTTTAAGATTCAGATTTGCCAAGGCTTTTGCGGTAACGATACCAATACTGGCGCTAATCCCGTGGTGAACGCCACTTACACTTACATTTTCATTGAGTTTCTTTAACACTTTTTCTGAGAAAGCAAAGACATCATGTTGAGACTGGATATTTGAAGCAAATATGACGAACTCATCACCACCCAGGCGAGCAACCGTATCGCACGATCGAGTCACATGCAGGAGTCGTTCGCCCACAATTTTCAATACCTCATCGCCGACTCGATGACCGAATCGGTCATTTATGGGTTTGAATTCGTTGAGATCGATAAATGCGAGTAGCGAGTTCTCCAGACCATTCGAATCGTGGGCTGACTGGATCTTTTCCAATAGAAATTCCCGGTTTGATAATCGTGTCAATCCATCATGGCTGACCAGATATTTCAACTCTCGAGTTGTTTCGTGCTCTCGTGTGACGTCTGTTAAAACATGAATAAACGATTGTATTTTAAGCGATGCTTCAAATTGCGGGATGACATCAACCGAGAGAGTGCGCCGTTTACCCAGTGGCGAAATAATCGATACTTTTTTGCTTAGGGCATGAGATTCGCCTTTCGCAATTTGCAGATAAAACTCCTGAAAAGTGGAATCAATATCTTCTTCAAAAACGGACATCCAGCCCCTGCCCGGAAGCTCATCCGGGCCCAGGCCGAGCAAATGACAGGTTTGATCGTTGAAGTAGATTAGATTAAATGAAGAATCAGTCTTCATAACTCCGACAGGGAGACCGTTAACGACACTCCCCAAATCGAAATACAGCGGCAAGCTCACCGCTAACCAACCGCTGTTTAACTTGAAAATGTAATGGTTTAAATGATGAGAGTCCTGAACCAGATAAATCGGGTAGGAAAAATGGGGCCCAAACATACCTTCCTTGGCGTTTTCCAGAAAGTTATGGATGTTCTCTGGCCACAAACTCGAGTTGTCATCATCGGTAATGATTGCGAGTCCATCACGATCATAACGCAGTGTACTCCCACCTGCGGGCTCAACGAAAAAATTAATAATTTGATGGAATAATTCAATATCCATATCCGGGTAACTCTTTTAGAAAACGTTCAACAACATGAGCATGGTTTGATCGCACTCGGAACGTTCAGATCAACAAACCTGACTGTTTTGCTAAGTTTAGGCTATCGATACGTAAAGTCACTCATTGCCTGGTATTAAACACAATCTGATTTTGACTTTCGAGACTTACTTCTACTATCTGAATTTATTGATTTATAGATAAAAAAAGGGAGCCATTTAGACCCCCTTTTCGATTTATTCACTCAAGTAGCTTGAGCCAGGTTATTTTATTAACCAATCTGCAAGGCAAACAGTTCTTCAGATTCTCGTGGATCGTTGAATACAACAATCTTCGCTTTTCGGAAGAAATTAAACTCTGTCGCCGTTGCTGATGAATAGGCTCCCATCATTCGCGCAATAATCAAATCGCCATTCTTGAGTGCCGGCAACTGAATATCTTCAGCGATGACATCGATACTATCGCAGGTTGGTCCTGCCAGTACAGACGGAAAACGCTCACCTTCCCAGTGTAAGGCATCAATTGGGTAAGCCCCATGATCAAAGATTACACCGCTATATGAACCATATACACCATCATCAAGGTAGTACCAGGTCTTTCCATCGCGGACAGACTGGCCCATCACAGACGATACACTGATCATCGCTGGTGCAACAATGAAGCGGCCCGGCTCCGCAATCACTTTTACGGTGTCGGGTAATTCGCCTAAAGCTTCACGAATGGGCGCACAAAATTCATCAATACAGTGACCATTTTCCTGGTAATCAACAGGAAATCCGCCGCCAATATCCAAAGTACTTAAAGCCGGCAAACCTGATTCTGAAACCTGCCGAATTAATGCACCGCTTCGTGTAATCGCTTCCACGTATTTACCGGCATCCATTGTTTGCGAACCGACATGGAACGATAGACCTTTAACGTGAATGCCCCACTCTTTTGCTTTTTTAATCAGGTCAAGCGCTGCTTCCGGGCTACATCCGAATTTTTTCGAGAGATCCGCGAATGCCGCAGCATTGCGGAAACTCAAACGAATTAATACTTCGGCTTCGTCACGATACGGTATGAACTTTTCCAGCTCATTTTCACTATCCACCACAAAAACACAGCAACCATAATCCAGGGCATCCTTGATATCACGATCACGCTTAATTGGATGAGTGTGAATTGTTTTTTCAGCTGGCACACCAACTTCTCGCACCAGATCAACTTCACCGCTGGTTGCCAAGTCAAAACTGGCTCCTTCTTGCAGCAATGTTGCGACCACAGCCGGATGAGGCAATGGTTTCAGTGCGAAATGCAGAGTTACGCCAGGTAACGCATTTTGTAACGAGCGATATTGATGACGAACAGTATCGCAATTCAATAACAGCAATGGTGCACCGTGCTCAGCTACCATAGATTCAATTAGCTGAAGCTCGGTTTGTTTTCGAGTGTGTAAGTCTACGATTATTGCATTTTCACTGATCGAATGAGCTGAATGGATGGAAGCAACAGACTCAGTACCCAGAGCTACTGAATTGTCAGATACAGAATCAGAACGATCAATTTGAGAATCAATAAAGGAAATAGACACGAGCACGCCCCTCCAATAAAAAAAGTAACAAACATCTGAGTCGCGATGGATCGACGACCAGGTTCGGATAAAGTTACTCTGTATGGATAGTTACTCTGTTGCCTTGGCGCAGCTTGCCTGCGATGTACTTGGGTTGGCTATCTTCAAGAAAGTGGCGCAATAATAAGTTTTTTTTGAGTGATTGCAAGTTAATTTTTTGGGTATACAACAGATATTTGTAACCTGTTGTATACCCAGGTTTAATCCCTGGAAATGGTGTTTCCTGAAGGGCGTATTATGACGAAGTCGAAGTAATTGGCGACTCTACCGTAGAAGGTAAATCGGAAGCGCCCTCTAAATTCTCTTTGGGATGACTTTTTGCGATCAGCATATACAACGACGGAACAACAAAAAGTGTAAATATCGTTCCGATTGCCATGCCGCCGACTAAAACAACCCCGATGGAATTACGTGCTGCGGCTCCGGGCCCGTCGACTAACGTTAATGGGAAGTGACCTGCTACTGTCGCGACAGATGTCATTAACACAGGACGGAGCCGAGTCATGGCTGCAGATTGAATCGCTTCGAGTTTTTGAACGCCTTCTTCTTGCAATTTATTGGCAAACTCGACAATTAAAATGCCGTTCTTCGCAATTAAGCCGACTAACGTAACCAAACCAACTTGTGCGTAGATATTCAAGGTCGTTGTCCAACCATTAGTCCAGTAAGGCATATCTGGGTTGGGCATTTTCAGGGTTGTAAAAATCAACGCACCGAACATTGCCAAAGGGACAGATCCCAACAATATCACCAACGGATCACGGAAAGAGTTAAACTGAATGGCGAGTACCAGAAAGATCATTAATATTGCCATCAATAATGCGGGAAGGAATTTTCCCCCTTCGGTTCTTAACTGCCGCGACTCTCCCGTGTAATTGGTGGTATAACCTGCAGGTAATATTTCCGCAGATGCAGTTTCCAACACCTTTAACCCTTCATCAAGTTGAGCGGTCATACCTGACAATTTGATAGCATTGAGCTGTTGGAATCGATTTAATGATCTCGGAACCGTACTATCCTCAATTTGTGCAATCGCACTCAACGGCATCAACTGATTGTTCGGTCCGGTAATGTAAATGCTCTTGAGTTGTTCCGGGGTTAAACGCTCAGCTCGCATCACTTGCGGAATAACTTTATATGCCCGGCCATTGATGTTGAAACGGTTAACATAATTTCCACCTAGAGCAGTACTCAAATCCGCGCCAACTTGAGCGTTGTTTAAGCCAAGGGCAGCGACTTTCTCGTGGTTGATCACAATTTCAGACTGTGGTTGATCGTATTTCAAATCAATTTCAGGGGGAAAATAGAATAATCCACTTTCCATGGCTTTCATTTGCAACTTCTGGGCATATTCAAGCATTTCCTCCGGCTCTGCTGTTGAGGTGATTAAAAACTCAATCGGGAAATTACTACCGCCCGGTAAAGCCGGTGGTTGTGCCGCGAATACTTGTATGCCAGGAATTGCCGACAGCTGTGCCTGCATATCCGGAACAATTTGTGAGATGGAACGATCACGCTGATCCCAGGGTTTAACCACCATCCCGCTAAAACCGCCCACACCCAACGCGGCTGCAAAAGGATCTGAAGGGGCCATCAGAATCTGAAACGTAAGTTCCCGCTCTGGCGCATTGAGAAAAACCTGTTCAGCAGCCTTACCGAAGTGTTGTTTCTGATCAGCAGATGCATTGGCAGCATTATTGATAATACCGAACATAAAACCCTGATCTTCCAGCGGTGCCAGCTCCTTTGGTGAGAACATGTACATAGGCACAATCATTAAACTAAGCAGAGCCCATGCCCCATAGACTGCGGGCCTGACTTTCAACGTTTGCGCAAGAATTCTGCCATAGACATCACGCAGATGATCAAAGCGGTGGTTAACCCAGCCGGTAAAGCCTTTTTCTTCTTTATCCGCGCTCGGCAAGAGCTTGGCACTCATCATGGGGGACAGCGTGAGTGCGACAATACCGGAAATTGTTACCGCTCCTGCCAATGTCAGTGCAAATTCACGGAATAGCGAACCGGTTAACCCACCCTGTAGGCCAATGGGAGTGTAGACCGCAGCCAATGTGATGGTCATTGCGATAACGGGGCCAATCAGCTCCCGTGCGCCAATTTTAGCTGCCTCAAATGGGGTACGCCCTTCTCGTAAGTGACGCTCAACATTTTCAACTACAACGATTGCATCATCAACAACCAGCCCGACTGATAAAACTATCGCTAACAAGGTGAGTAAGTTTAGAGTAAAGCCAAACGTCTGCATTAAGAAAATCGCACCGATTAACGAGACTGGAATCGCAACAACCGGCACAATAACGGAACGAATTGAACCTAAAAACAGGAAAATAACGATGATAACGATCAATAAAGTATCTATGAGAGTTACAACAACTTCGTGAATCGCGTTACTGATGTATTCTGATGCATCGTAACCAAGGTTGGCTTGTAAGCCGGGTGGCAAACTCGCTTTAATGCCCTCCAGATCCTCTTTCACCCGTTGAACAACTTCTATTGTGTTCGCGTTTGACAGGGGGAATATTCCCATGAAGACTGCAGTTTGACCGTTAAAACTCACATTCGTATCATAATCCTCAGCCCCTAATTCAACGTCCGCTACGTCTTTCAAACGTACGATAACATCGTTGTTTTCGGATATAACCAGATTTTCGAATTCCTCAACAGTATGGAGATCCGTATTGGCGGTAAGGTAAACCTGGTCGTACGCTCCTTTGGTGCTGCCCACTGCAGAGAGGTAGTTATTTGCAGCCAAAGCACCTCTGACTTGAGAAGGACTCACGCTCATGGCGGCCATACGAGCAGGTTTCAACCAGACCCGCATTGCAAACGTACGGGCACCATAGATTTCTGCGCGTTGAACTCCGGCAAGTGAAGCCAGACGGGGCTGTACCACCCGAACCAAATAGTCTGTTATTTCACTTTGTGACATGATCTCCGAATAAAAGCTCAGATAAGCTGCTGCAAATTCAGAATCTGCAGACTGCAGACTGATGGATGGTATTTGCGCCTCAGCAGGCAATTCATTGCGTACCTGATTGACTTTGGAAGTAATGTCCGCCAACGCTTTTGTAGAGTCGTAGTTCAGCTTTAATCGCGCGGTAACCAAAGAGAGATTGGAAAGGCTTTTGGACTCCACATAGTCAATACCGTCAGCCGACGCGATAGCACCTTCAATTGCAGTTGTAACGAATCCTTTAACCACTTCAGCACTGGCACCAACGTATTGTGTCGCAACAATAACCGATGCATTTTCACTCTGTGGGTATTGCCTGACACTCAGAGACTGCCAGGCTTGTATACCCGCAATCACGATCAGGATGTTAACAACGATTGCGAGCACGGGCTTTTTAACGAATATATCGGTAATATTTTTCATAAACTTTATGCCGATTCACTGTCTCGATTGAGTATCTGCTAGGTGTTTTTTGGCGTAGGATTGATTTTAAATTCCGGAGCCAGAGAATTATCGATAATTACAGACATTCCAGGGCGTAATTTGAACACCCCCGTCGAGACAACCTGATCGCCCTCTGTAAGCCCATCTTCAACAATCACAAAATCACCATGACGCGCGCCAAGCCGAACAGGTTGTTGTTTTAATACTAATGCATCTGAATCTTCCGATTTAACAATAACAAACAACGAACTACCGAATGCGGTATGGTGCACGGAAGTTGCAGGAACCATCAGTGATTTTGATTGGAGATTTAATGCGATACTTGCATTGACGAACATGCCTGGACGTAATTCTTTTTTGCTATTTTCAAGTGTGGCCTGCACGTGGATGGTACGGGTTACAGGATCGATATTGGCGTTAAGGGCAGTCACCTTCCCTGTGAAGCTCTTCCCCGGATACGCATCGGATTGAACTTCAACGGGTAAACCATTTTCGAGAGCCCCAATCCATTGCTGCGGCAGCGCAAATTCGACATAAACAGTTTTCAGTGCCTGAAGCGAAACGACTTCACTCCCCTTCTCCAAAAACTGGCCGGTGCTGACTTTACGAATACCCAGCTCTCCACTGAATGGAGCTCTAATCGTTTTCTTGGCAATAACCGCATCATAGTATCGAACTTTCGCATCAGTCTGATTTACATTTGTTTCAGCCGTATCCATTTCTGCCTGTGAAATATTACGTGTTTTGCTCAGTTCTTTGGCACGATCAAAGGCGATTTTAGCCCACTTTGCAGCAACCTGAGCTTCATACAGTTGGGCCTTTTCAACAGAGGACTCAAGAGTGACCAAAACATCACCTTTGCTCACTGAGCGTCCCGCTTCAAACAACACGCTATCAATTACGCCGTCAGTTTCTGCGCGGATTGTCGTACCTTGGACGGCTGAAACTGAACCAACTGCCTTGATTTTAGGCTGCCAGGAATGTTCACTAACCGTATAAGCATTAACCTTCTCAGGCGGCATAGTAAACGCTGCTCCAGCTTTTGCCATGGAGTCAAACTGATCCATTTTAGTGCCGACAATAGCTGCAACTAACGGTATAACGACGAGTAGCCCTACAATAGACCACAGAATTTTCTTCAACATGGAATGTTTTACCTGCCTTAAATTCCGTTTACATTATGTTGTTTGAGAGGTTCAAAAGATGCAGATAGTATTCTGCTATAAGAAAATTACAGCTGACTCTTAATCAAGATTTTTTGTTATCGAGTAGCCAAACACTATAAACTTAACCAACCATATTAAACTTTATAAAAATAAAAATCTCTGTCCATCACTCAGACAAAAGTCTAATAAACGCTTGTTTGTTACCTAAACATTTATATTAAATATCCGCTTTACTGAACATAATCAGGAATCACTTTTCTATGTTGCTTGTTGTATCACCTGCCAAAACGCTTGACTTTACAACCCCTCCCGTTACAGATATTCATTCACAGCCAAAGATGCTATCTGAAAGTGAAATATTGATAGATCGTTGTCGGCAGCTGAGCCCCGCAGATATCGCAACGTTAATGAAAGTGAGCGACAACATTGCCCACTTGAACTGTGAACGATTCTCTCAATGGACAGCACCCTTCTCTACCGAAAACGCAAAACAGGCAATATTAGCGTTTAAAGGGGACGTGTATACGGGCCTGGATGCAGAGACGTTGTCAACAGAAGAATTCGAATTTGCTCAAAATCATCTGCGTATCCTTTCTGGGTTATACGGATTACTCAAACCTCTGGATTTAATTCAGGCTTATCGCCTGGAAATGGGCACAAAGCTTAAAAACTCACGCGGCAAAGATTTATACCAGTTTTGGGGGGAGCGTATTACGGATGAACTTAACAACGCCATGTCTGCTAATATGCCGCTGATTAATCTGGCCTCTAATGAATATTTCAAAGCAGTTAACCCGAAAAAACTCAATGGGCCAGTAATTACACCGGTGTTCAAAGACTGCAAACGCGGACAGTACAAGATAATTAGTTTTTACGCGAAAAAAGCGAGAGGAATGATGGCCCGTTATATTATCGAAAACAGGATTGTAACTCCGGAAGGATTAAAAACCTTTTGTGTGGATGATTATTATTTTGATGAGCAAGAATCAACTGATAGTCAGCTTGTTTTCAAACGCGAGGAAATCGTCTAACTCAGAACATCTCCCGGCGTAACGACCTGAAATGCTTACTGCAGGTCGTTATGTATTCGGCTATGTATCGTATTTAGAAGAAGCTCCAACCCGAATTGTTCTTACAGATTAAATTGGAAACTTGATCCTCTTCCCCGGATGCGAGCTTAATTGTATTCTCGATTGTCTGACATGAAGAAATGTGGGTTAGGTTCCCAGGTTTGACCTCATTATCAGAGATACCTTTCTGACTTCCCTGCTCATCTGGAACGATCGTAATTTCATGCATATATCCAACTACAATGCCATTCACTGATGTCAGGTACCACTCTGAATCATATACTTGAGCTTCCACAATCACCGATTCTGATTGCTTCAGTTTCATGATGATATCATCAGCTGTAGACGGCCCTTTTCTCACATTAGCAATCGCTGGGCGAACCTTGTAGGGCGCATCTACCGATTTTAAACCTTTGACGATATCAACCGATGAAGTATCAATATTAATATTCAGCGAGCCTGAATCAATAGCCAATACAGAACCGTTAGAACCAGTAGCATTGTTCGCCCAGTATTGAACTTCTCCAGTACGCAACGAGAGGCCTGCCATATGGTTTATTTGTTCAAAATCACTGGGCAATAGCTTCTGACTGATTGTGCTACTCAGATTGGTGTATAGTGACTTGGTAAACTCCAGACAATCCGACTTGCTTTGGTAATCTACACAATGAGCAGGTTTTGATTTGGTTTGATTATTTTGACTCGCTTGGCGATCTGGCACTGATTGACAAGCTGTAGTGAACAGTCCTGCAATTACGATTGTGGTTAGCTTTGAGTTCATCGAAAACCCCTTAATCTGTTTATCCCTGAAAATTCCATTTTTAACAACGATAGTTTGTTATTGTTCTCGAATTATGATCCCGAGCAATAATTGATAACAAGCTGTTCCATTTTTTTCGGATGCAATCATACCATGTTAAAAAACGATATTTTAGGGTGTTTTTTGCAAAGTATCTAAATTTCGTTATTTAGGTTAATTGCACGGATCTCAAATTCATAAAGCTAGTGTATGAATGCATATTCTCTGTATGGTCGTATTGCCTTTGTTGGCTATGAAACGTATATTGGGAAGCGTAAGTTCATCAGAGGTTGTTAATTGTAAATGCAATCCACCATGCCCAGCATTGGTAACTCGTCTGTAATGGCGATCGTCACCTACTTAGACAAATCAGGTATCTCCATTGACCAAATTAGTCGCCATTCAGGAATTGAACTAAGAAGTCTGGAATCTGAAGATGCCCGTCTGGCACTTAAAGACTATGTTGCGTTATGGCACTCAGCCATCGAACTTTCGAAAAACCCTGCACTCGGCCTGGAAATCGGGAAGTGGTTTGACGCCTCAAAAGTAGGCTTGGTGGGTCAAGTATTGTTCCATAGCAAGACACTTGAAGATGGTATCAAAGAATACGTAAGACTCTATTGTCTGGTCAATGACGCAATCACCCTCACCTACTATATTGAAGGGTCAAATGCAGTCCTCCGATTCAATTACATCAATCCAGACTATTACTGTATTCCTGACATTGAAAGAACATTGGTACTCTCACTTTTTCGGAGTCGTTATGTCACTGAAAAACCCATTCGATGGAGTGCGGTTCGATTTCAGCACGCTCCGCCTGCCTACTCGGCTCAGTACAGATCTACCTTCAACTGTCCGGTCTATTTCAACGAACCCCACTGCGAAATTGTGTTTGATCGCGAGTACCTGAATTTAAACTCACGTGTTCGGAATCCCTATATCGGATCTGCAGCTTTACGGTACGCCAACGATCTTTTGAAAAAGATTTTCAGGCGATCCATCGTGGATAAAGTAAATTCATTGATTCATGAAAATATCGGGACGGGTGAAATTGACAGCGATTTTATTGCAGCACGATTGAATATGAGCAGACAAACGCTGTACCGAAAGCTTAAAAATGAAGGGGTATCTTTCCAGCAGTTGCTCGAAGAAGCAAGATACTCTCAAGCCCGAATACTGCTCTCGGAATCAGACACATCGCTTACGGAAATTGCGCTTGCCCTTGGATTTTCTGATGTGAGTGCTTTTAGCCGGGCATTTAAACGCTGGAGCGGAGTGAGTCCGAAGAATTTTCGGAATCACTCTGAAGAGCTTACGCGGATACAGCATTCGATGTAAGTAATTCAACGACATCACTTACAGTTTTGATTTGCTCGGCTTGATCCTCCGGAATTTCACATCCAAACTCCTCTTCCAGAGCCATAATCAATTCGACCGTGTCCAGGCTGTCCGCCCCCAAATCCTCAATAAAGCGTGCCTCAGGCACAATTGCACTGGTTTCAACGTCAAGCTGAGTCGCAACTACTGTTTTCACTTTTTCAAATATATCAGACATATTGAATCCTTGATTTTCTTTTAGAATATTCGTTATGCAAGCCATTAGGGCACATTGTCGACTAAATAACGATTAAATCACTATATTCCAAGGGGTTTTGTTCAGCTTGTCTTCATCCTTATTTTTTTTGTCTATTTGTAACTAAAATTCGAATCCGAACATTTTTTCATACCAGAATGCGTTACACTTAATGCTGTCGAAAATTGAGAACACTCAATACTCAAAATTCATCAGGAGTTTCAATAAAGGTATGACTCAACAAAGACGTCAGGATCTCATTGTCGAGAAGGTCAAACAAAGTGGCTTTGTTACAATCGACGAACTGGTCGAAGAATTTCAAGTCACGCCACAGACCATTCGGCGGGATTTGAACCAGCTGGCTGAAGAAAAAAAAATCAGGCGACATCATGGTGGCGCAGGGATTGATTCCAGCACAGTCAATACAGAGTACAATGACCGGAAGATAATGAACCTCACTGAAAAGGAGCGAATTGCCAGGGAGTTAGTGAAAATGATTCCTGATGGCTCCTCGCTTTTCATCAATATCGGTACGACAACGGAAACGGTTGCAAGAGCGCTATTGGATCACCATAACCTCCGGATCGTCACCAACAACATTCATGTAGCCAGTATATTGAGCGCCAAAGAGGATTTTTCGGTCATTATTGCCGGCGGTGAAGTCAGAGCCAGAGATGGTGGAATCGTTGGGGAAGCAACACGGGATTTTATAGATCAATTTCAAATGGATTTTGGCATCATTGGTATTAGCGGAATTCATACCGACGGATCACTATTGGACTTCGACTACCGTGAAGTACGGGTCGCACAAACGATCATTACAAATTCGAATCATGTGCTGTTGGCCGCTGATCACTCAAAATTCGGTCGCAAAGCGATGGTGAGGCTCGGAAACATTAGCCAGGCAGATCATTTTTTTACCGATCAAACACCTCCGCCGGAGATAAACGATATATTGATCGATAATCGAGTCAGTTTACATATCGTATAAACGATGTCGGCCCCTACCAGGTATCGTAATAGTAGCCCATCGGATTAAACGGACTGAAAGCGAATTTAGCCGGGAATCCTGGTGAAATCAGAACCATAGGCGGAACCGGAAAGCCACGTTTTCGGAGCATTGCTCGCTGTTCACGGGACAATAAATTCAGGCCGAAAACCAGGTCAGGAACTTCATGCCTCCATTTTGAACCGTGGTCGAGGCTTGACAGCTTTAGCGTAAAAGTTGATTTTGTAAGTTCAATTGAAGCATCTCGAAACGGTGGAATATCTCGCTCGTGAATTGGCTTTCCTGAAAGCATTCGATTCAGAATCAAACGTTGGATAGTGATCAGATAACGATACAACTCCCCATCGAATTGAGCGCTTTCCCCCAGATATCCAAGTCCAGCATTAACAGAAGCATTTTGCCATAACCGGTTCAGTGGTGACCAATGCCGGGAGACCAGTGCCGACTTTATATTATTACGATAATCATCCAGCCTTTTCTTAGTTAACGTTTGAGGAATATCCTGTCCTTTTTCGAGGAAAGAATGGGCAACATAATTAATCCAGATTTCAAAATCAGTAAGTTCCTGCATCAATGTTCTGCTAATGTTTTCGACTTGCAGAGGGCGAAAGTGGTGACGAATAGCTTCAGAACGAACACGATTAATTATCAGAGCCAGCTGCTCACTTTGTTCCAGTAACATTGCATCCAGTTTCAAATTGGCTTCGGTCAAGGGTAAATCCGAAAGCGCTAAAGGTTCAGGATAATTCGGCCTCCCCTCTTTCACCTCTTTGATGTCCGATATGAGCTCAGAATAGCTCACCGTCGCGATGATGAACGAATACAACAGAATCGTGTACACAATGGCAAAGATAACCATGAACCACTGACTACGCTTGAGGATGACTTTACGACTTGAGCTCGGATTATGCTTTATTTCGCTGATTACGATGAACAGCGGACCAATAAAACCAAGAGAAGACAAAGCTGGGGGCAAGGTTCTGGATTCAACATAATGATATGAGGCAATACAAAAAGCGGCCATTGGAATCAGGAATAGCGCACCGTAGGTGTCTATTCCGCTCGCCAATGGGTATACGGAAGATAGTAGCAACCAATCGAGAAGGACGATACAAAAAAACCAGACCACTCCCCGGGAGAGCCATTTGTCAACACGGCGTTCTCCCAGAAACGGCCATACCAGCTCGAACTTATGATAGCGGTTTAGATCACCACTCCCCTTACCCAGCCATAAACTCAAATCATTTGTGCTCGATGTAGCCGAACAATTATCCATTTTTTCTGTCGACACGGCATTACTGCCTGGATCAGTGGCTTGAACGTTGGGAGCCTCCGTTGTGACGTCCTGCCGATATTTCTTTCGCTTTTTATTTTTCAGATTTATTGGTTCGTCGTTCTGATACTTTTGGTACTTTTGATACTTTTGGTATTTCGCAAAGTAGAGACCGCAAGACAGGCATTTTTCAGCGTTAATTGCACTAGAATTGCATTTAGGGCAAGAGGAATATTCGTAAGGACAGTGGTTGGAATCAGTCAACGAATATTCCTCAAAGTGAAGGCATTAAATTGTATATCATGCCTCGGGGTTAATGATGTGCTTCCGGTTTTGTGGTCTCAGACGGACGTTTGGTAAAAAAGATTAACCACATTATTCCACTGACACCTGAGACTAATGACGCAAGCAAAATCCCGGTCTTCGCCTTTAAAAGATCTTCTGTGTAGCCAGCAAAACCAAGATCAGCGATGAAAATTGACATGGTAAAGCCAATCCCACCCAACATACCAACACCAATTATATGATTAAAGTTCAACCCTTCTGGTAGAGGTGAAACCCCCATTTTCCAGGCAATCCAGGTGGGCACTGTTATCCCTATCAGTTTACCAATGAACAAGCCCATGAATACACCAAGTGTAACCTGATCTTGCATGAGCGCTGTAATCTCGATATTGCCCATCGGTACGCCCGCGTTGGCAAGCGCAAATACCGGAATGATAATGTACGCTACAGGTAGATGAAGCTGATGTTCCAGACGTTGAGCGGGGGCTTGCACCAGTGCAACACCAGTCCCTAACGAACTCACTTTTGCGCGGAGCTTATCGTTGTGAATGATGTCAGCGCCATCTTGCAATGCTCGACCCATCTTACGCACCAGCTCACTCACATGACTGATAAATTTCTCCGGGTTGTATTTTGGTCTGATAGGGATCGTAAACGCGAGAACAATACCCGCAATTGTGGCATGCACACCACTGGAGAGCATGCACATCCAAAGACCTATGCCGAACACCACATACACAAGAGTTCGTCTGACCCCCATAAGATTCAAGGATACAAGAGCGAATACGAATGCCGCAGCACCAAACAAGGCAGTTACGTTCAAATCAGAAGTATAAAATAGCGCAATAACCAGAACAGCGCCCAAATCATCCACAATGGCCAGTGCGATCAGGAAGGTCAAAAGTGTTTTCGGAATGCGAGCCCCCAAGAGACTCAAAGCACCGACAGCAAACGCAATATCCGTTGCCATAGGTACCCCCCAACCTTTGATCGTATGTCCTTCAGTATTGAACAACAGGTATACACCCGCTGGTACAACCATACCGCCGATTGCTGCGAATATTGGCAAAAGGGCCTTTCTGATTTCCGCCAATTCACCCACAAGCAATTCTCGTTTTAACTCCAAGCCCATAACGAAGAAGAAAAGCGCCATTAATGCTTCGTTAATCCAGTGGTGAACTGAAAGCCCGAATAATTTGTCACCAAAGCCCAGCTTGATTTCTGTATGCAATAAATGCTGATAAGCTTCGTGAAAGTGGCTGTTCGCAATAATGAGCGCAACAACCGTACAGATCATCAGCAAAATACCACTGGTAGTTTGCCTGTGAATAAATTCTTCCAGTGGCGTTAGAACTGAATCCAGCGCTTTTTCCCATGGTGCGATATAAACACCTTTTTCATTTTTACTTTTCTTTAACATATTGCCTCTAAGATTGTTCCTAGCCTTCCAGTATCTGGTGATAAGTTACTAAGGGATTAAAACCTTCACATCACTCAACAATTAGATCACTGTATCGAATCCTTCAAATTCAGGGTGCCCCAGATAGAGACCTTTATTTCCACCAGCTGATCCGTGCGCTTTGCGAAATGCTTCTGATTTCGTCCAATGCGTAAAATCCTCTCTGGATTGCCAGGTGGAGTGAGAAGCGAATAACGTATACTCGGCATTAGAATCACCTTGAAGTAAATTGAACGAAATAAATCCGGGAACTTCATCGAGATAGGTTTCCCGATTTTTCCATACAGTAATAAAGTCTTCTTCCTTACCCGGAACAATTTTAAAGCGATTCATAGCAATAAACATGGTTTTTCCTTAACAAACAATGACACAGCCAGCTGTAAGACTAACACAAATCAGATTCAGTACGAAAAACTAAGCATATAACTTCGCACCGATAAACCCTACACTATACTTTAACGGATAAATGACATTTTTGGATTAAATCTTTTTTATCTGACACGATGGTACGCGATAACACTAAGAGGAGGTTGTTCTGCTTAAAATCAAGGAAGCGGGCTATTCAAACAGGAACCCGGAACGATTGACAATATGCACGGCAACACGGGGAAGCGGGTTTACATTACTGGAAATGATGGTGGCTGTTGCGGTTTTTGCGATACTGATGTCGATGGCATTGCCAACTTATCTATCGTATACCGTTCGTAAGCAAGTCACTGAAGCATTGAGTATTCCATTGGAACTGCGAGGCAAGGTGTACAGCTTTTACAAGGTTAACGGTACGTTCCCTAAAGACAATGAAGAAGCAGGTATACCCGTCGCGAACAAATTAATCGGTAACTATGTCACCCGAACCGACCTGATCGATGGAGCTTTCCATGTAACGTTAGGAAATCGGGCGAATAAAAAACTCGTTGGTAAAACAATCAGCTACCGACCCGCAGTCGTAAAGGACAGCCCCGCCAGCCCAATTTCCTGGCTTTGCGGACAGGCTGAAGCTGTAGAGGGTATGGTTGCAGTTGGCACCAATGAGACAACAATCAAACCGCCACTCCTACCCTACGGCTGTTTTTGAACATTGCAGTTGGATAGCGTTGCGCAACTGATCGTAGACAAGCTCACCGAGCTTAGCCATAACCTCCTCGAGCTCACGACTCCACTGCCTCGCGCAGTTAATCCGTATGCACCGATTGAATTGATTTGTGGTTGAAAAAATAGGCCCAGGCATCACACTGATTTTAAATTCACAGGCTTGACGATACAGGGTTAAGCCATCTGCGCCCTCGGGTAAAACGACCCACAACAAAAAACTCCCGCTAGGCTGGCTGTATGTCGTGCCTTTGGGAAAATATCGCTGGACGGCCCATTGAAATATTTGTAAATTTTCAGCATAGGCATGGCTTATTTTGCGCAAATGCTTGTCATACCCGCCCTGATGCAAATAACTGGCCAGAGCCTGTTGCGGCAGTCCCGGCCCACCAAAAGTCGTAAACTGATGCAGTGTCCGATATTGATGATAATATTTTCCAGGGGCACACCAACCTATCCGCAGGCCGGCCCCGACTGTTTTTGAAAATGACGAACAATACAACACTCGCCCACCCTGGTCATGGGATTTGAAAGTAGTACTACTGCCAGGATCATGGGATAAATCACCGAACACGTCATCTTCTATTAATGGTATGTCAAACTCTCGTAGTAATTTAACGATCTGTTTCTTATCATCATTTGAAGTACATGCACCGGTGGGGTTGCTGTATCTTGAGGAAAGAACACAGGCTTTTACTGGCCATTGTTCTAACGCCATTTTTAGTGCAGGTATACTTACCCCGGTACAGACATCTGTCGGAATTTCAATTATCTGCATACCGAGCGAGTCAAGTAACTGCAACAAACCATAGTAACAAGGAGACTCCACCGCGACCAAATCCCCTTTGGTACAAACCGTTTGCAATGCAAGCGCTAACGCCTCCTGACACCCCTGCGTGATTATCAGTTCATCATAATGGCATTGAATATTATTATCACGCATTCGAATCGTAATACTTCTGCGTAACTCACGGTTACCGGGCGAGAACTGATAATCCACACTGTCGCTTATATTAAAACGGGCAACTTTTGCGATATGCTGCTGCAATGACCGGGTCGGCAGAAATTCTTTATCCGGAATTGCCGCACCCAGTTGGGTCCAGTCCCTTTGACCCGTAATACTGAGTAGCTGATTTAACAATGCCAATCTGTTAAACGTCGCTGGCGGCAGCATTTCCGACACCGGGGGCCGGATATCAGGTTCGGCAGCTTCAGATCTGACAAAATAACCCGATTGCGGTTTTGCCTTAACATAACCTTCATCTTCCAGAACACCACATGCCTGAGCCGCAGTCGCATGACTTACACTAAACTGAGCACAAATTTTACGGACCGACGGTATCTTTTGGCCCTGAATATACACTCCGGCACGAATATCTGCCGCGATTTGATCCGCAACATGTCTGTACAGTGGAGTACTCATAATCAGCGCCTCGAAATAAATTCGTTAAACACAGTAGTCTATACCCAAATCACGTTTTAACTCATAACAGTGAAGTCTCATTTCACTATAACAGTTCATCAATCTTCCACCACTGTTATAGCTTATTTTTTATTCACTGGTGATAGTAACACTCGAGGTAAAAACTTAAGCTGTGCAACTGTTCAGGGCCAGTATTAATTTAAACGGTAGAGTGATGAGTACAGTTTATCCAGCAATCCGCAATACTTATTTCAGCAAAAGCACTGTAAATTATCTAATGGGACTGGTCGCAGTACTGGCCTTTGCGCTGACTGGCCCACTGACCTCCATTTCATTGCAAACGATTGATGCGACATTTTCTGCGGCCTACCGCACAACATTAGCAGGAATATTGGCGGCAATTATTTTAACGGTAACGAAAAGCAGATTTCCGGACCGGCAAGAGTACCGCTGGCTGATTCCTGCGGCTCTTTGTGTCGCAATTGGATTTCCCTATTTCACCAGCTACGCAATGCGACATACCGGTGCGATCGATACAGGTATCGTTTTTGGTATTATTCCTGTATTAACCGCATTGTGTGGAATTTTCATTCACCGTAGGCAAATGGTGTGGAAATTTTGGCTATGGGCCTGCTGTGCAGCACTGATTATCACTGTTTTTTATGTGCAACATGGATTACGTCTGTCCCCTTTTCTACTTTGTGCTGCAGTTGTTGCCGCTATTGGCTATACAGCGGGATCAAAATGCGCACAAACATTAGGGGGCTGGCAAACCATTTCATGGTCGGTAGTATTTCTATTGCCGATTAATGGCGCTCTCATGATAAGTAACCTGGAGGTCGATACCCTTTCCCGGATGAGTATCAGTTCGTTTTTTGCAAACACTTATTTGGGTGTGGTGAGCCAGTGGCTGGGTTTCTTCCTTTGGTATCGAGCGCTCAGTGAAGACATCCAGAGAGTAAGTCAGATTCAGGTACTTCAACCTGTGGCAACGGCAGTTTTTGCTACGTTATTGCTAAACGAAAGCATGAGTAGCGGTCTCGGAATGATTACCGGCTTACTTATAATCTGCCTGCTGGGTTGTATGAAGTCAGGCCAAAGCAGCAAAAATGATTGATTCGTGAGAACAAATACTGCTCAACGATAAATTACAGACTCAGTAGTCTAAGGCTCAGTTGCGCAACACCTTTTGCAGCGCATTGACAATCCGTTCCTCAGTAAAAGGCTTTGCGATCCAGCCTGTTGCCCCGACACCGCGAGCCTTTTTCTTTTTGTACTCGTCAGTCTCCGTGGTCATGACCAGGATTGGTACGCCCTGATAAGTGTCAAGACGTCGCAGGCTGCCGATCAGACTCATACCATTCATTTCAGGCATATTAAGGTCAGTGATAACTAAATCAACTTCTTCTTCCCGGGCGTACTCAAGCGCTTCCCGGCCGTTTTCCTTGCTGATAACCTGATGTCCAAGTGAGCTCAAAATATGCGACAAAGCAGTACGTATCGACACTGCATCATCTACTGTTAATATCTTTGCCATGATTTTACACCGGATTTTAAATACAACTTCGGTTAAAATTATAGCAATAGATTAGAAATTTTCTTGCCGTCTCGATTTTGTTACTTACCCTTCAGGAGATCTCATGACGATCGAATCTCCCTGCATAAGACGTTGTACGCTTGATCAGGATGACGTGTGTATAGGATGCTTACGTTCACTGGAAGAAATAAAAAACTGGAATAAAATGAGTGAAGCAGAAAAGCAATTGCTAATTGAGGATCTTAAACAGCGCCAGAAAAAATCACCGTATTTTAGAAAGCACTTTTTTTGATTTTGAGATCAACAGACCTCAGCTAACGCAATTCTTTAACTTCAAAAACGTTGCTGATCTTTGTACCATTCCAGACATAACGCAGGTGCGGCCCTTGCTTTGGACGACTGACTGCCGGTGGACGAAAAGCGGCAATGCACTGTCCACCTGGATCTCTTACGGAACGGTAAACCAAGCCCCAAGCCCCTTGATTACGTAATGTTTTAGCCACCCCTTGTGAGGTTGGGTAATGGACAGGATCTGGATCATAAAGATGTTTCCATGAAGGTCCACGCACATCCAGCATGGACTTTTTGATTTCACCAACATAAACCCGCATGGTGATTTCCAAGGGTGCCTCATCGGTTGCCTGCAAAAATCGCTCACGATGATAGACGGTTTCAGCGATTGCTGTTTCCAGAGAATAGGCGGCGTAATAAACACCGAAACTGCCATCAGTGAAACGTGAAGGGTTGCCAATATGAGTAAATGCAGCCATAACAACTGAACTTCCGGGGCCGGAAATCCGATCTTCTGGTTTAATGAGCCCTATTTGGCCAACCTCATCCCGTAGGCGATCATTCGTACGGGCTTCAATAGCAAACACGATTTCAAGGTCTTCGGGGTCTGCTACCGTTTCAAACAAGTTAATTGGCGGAAAACACGACGGAATGATTCTGTGTTGATGCTTCCATGACAAATCTACACTTTCTGGCGGTATCACAGAATCTCCTTAGCCTCGCAAGCCATCGATGTAACGTCGTATTTCAACAATATCCATCAAGCTGCCCCTTAACATCCTGTCCATCGCGCTTTCCTGATTAAAGTCCGTACTTGGCGTTCGAATCCATTTAATCGCTCGCTGCAGGGAACCCAACAGTATCTGCGCACCGCCATAGATCCCCATAACGGCGCTGATCCGATCCAGTATATCGCGACTGAGCTCCATCTGAGGAAGTCGTTTGTATCGAAACAATGTTGCTCTGCTTACGCCACCCAATAATATCCGTTGTTCTTCTGGCGTGCACTGCCATTGCTCTGTGATATTGAAGAACACTTTTAACGCGACATAACCTTCACGGGCTGGATCAACCGTACTCTGTGATGCATGTTGTGCTAACGCGCTCATATCCTATCCTCACCTTCATAACCTTGAATTTACGTTAGCACAAGTAGACCACCGTTTCAATTGAAACAGAATTTATTATTTTACATCTTTTGATACCCATGCTTACCTATGGTAATCCGGGTTCCAACCGAGAAAAACACCATTGTGACGGTACCAGACTACAGGGCGGTCATCATGATGACGCCTCCATTTGCGGTAATGGCGCTGATTGTGAATGCTGTGACTTTCACGGTGCTTACGCCAATGGTATTTTTTATACCGCCAATCCCGCCCGTGTCCAGGGTGTTTTCTATGATGCTTTTTGTCCCAGTGCTTATCGCGGTGCCCATTGTGATGACCACCACGATGAACTTTCTCGAATCTTCGTGAATGCTCCAGGTTAACTGCCTCCCCATGTGTGCGCCACTCAGCCCGTAATGTATCTGCTTGTGTGTTTTGGGTTGCCATTAATCCGAACAATAAAATCCAAAACAACCCAAAGCGTTGCATAGCGTTCATTGAGATGTTGCTGCGGTATTCTATAAAATTCATTAGCTTCTCCTTTATTACATCCCTCGGTGTTTAATCTTTGCAGTAGTGCGTAATCAGATTATCAAAGCTAAAATGAATCCCGGCTGAACCAGCTCCCTGTAAAATTGTCAGAAATTCAGGGCTAAACAGGAAACGTCAACACCCCCTGGAATTATTGCTATTTTTGAGACTTCATTCGTTGTATAATACGCCCCTTTAAATTTCCGACTCCGGCCCCAAAAAGCCGAGATCGTTTTTCCAGGATTCCCAGGTATAGTAAATGTCATCTGAAATTACCTCTTTTGATCAGTTTGAATTAGCCGAACCGCTGTATAAAGCACTAAAAGACATCGGTTATGAGGCTCCATCAAAAATCCAAGCTGAGAGTATTCCTCACTTGCTTCAAGGTCGCGACATCATCGGTCAGGCACAAACCGGAACCGGTAAAACTGCTGCGTTCGCACTTCCCTTGCTTTCTCGTGTGGATATTGAGGAAAAGTCACCCCAGATTCTCGTTCTGACACCAACCCGGGAATTATCAATACAAGTCGCAGAAGCATTCAAAACGTATGCACGCTACATTAAAGATTTCCATGTAACCCCAATCTACGGTGGCCAGGGCTTTGATCTGCAACTGAGACAATTAAAGCGTGGTGTTCATGTTGTCATCGGCACACCAGGTCGCATCATGGACCATTTACGCCGTGGCACCCTGAAACTCGACAACCTGAAAGCATTTGTACTGGATGAAGCGGACGAAATGCTCCGCATGGGTTTCATCGACGATGTTGAGTGGATACTGGAACACACCCCGGAAACCAAGCAAACTGCATTATTTTCGGCGACAATGCCCCCGCCAATTCGTAAAGTCGCAGAAAAATATCTTAACGATCCGGCAGTCGTAAAAATTGCTGCAAAAACAACGACTGCCAACACCATCAACCAGCGTTGCTGGATTGTTTCGGGCAATTACAAGCTTGATGCCCTGACTCGCATCATGGAGCTAGAACCCTTTGATGCCGTCATCATCTTCGTAAGAACCAAAACCGCGACACTCGAATTGACAGACAAACTGGAAGCCCGTGGCTACGCGTGTGGAGCCTTAAACGGAGACATGGCCCAGAAACAGCGAGAATTTACCGTCAATCAGTTGAAGAAAGGCAAAATCGATGTCGTTATTGCAACAGATGTTGCTGCACGGGGTTTAGACGTTGAGCGCATCAGTCACGTCGTAAACTATGATATTCCATACGACACTGAAGCCTATGTTCACCGTATCGGAAGAACCGGGCGTGCAGGTCGTAACGGCGAAGCAATTTTGTTTGTCGCACCACGAGAAAAGCACCTCTTACGGGCAATCGAGAAAGCGACCGGACAAAAGATATCTTTAGCGCAACTGCCTAGCACCAGCGAAATTAACGTGCAGCGCATTGAAAAGTTCAAGACTCGTATTACAGACACCCTCACCGAAGAGGAATCAGATCTGGATACATACATCAAAGTCGTTGAACAATATTTGAGTGAATCAGATGCAGATCCTATTCGAGTTGCTGCGGCGCTGGCCAAGCTAACACACGGCGAAACACCGCTACTGATGTCCGAACCACCAAAACCAAAACAAACTGACCGAAATGATCGCTCTAAAACCAAACGTGAACGTCCAGAGCGAAAAGGCAGTGGTGAAAAGCCGGATTACCCAACAGAGGTTTATCGTGTTGCGGTAGGGCGACAAGATGGTGTAAAACCGGGGAACATCGTTGGCGCTATTGCAAATGTAGCTGATCTGGACAGCCAATTTATCGGCCACATTAATATCTATGACAGCTTCACTACGGTAGAACTGCCGGCAGGAATGCCTGAAGAAATTTACCAGGAATTACGTAAAACCAGAGTTTGCCAAAAGACCCTTGATATCCGCGTATTTACCGAAGAGGAACGCAAGAAGGTTCCTCAAAATAACCGAAAAAGAGGCGACTCAGGACCACCCCGTAGTCGAAACCGCAAAGAAGGTGGCCCACGTCGTGGCGGAGAAAAGCGCCCGGATCGTCCACGCAAGCCGAGCTCTGATCTAGACTGATGCAATAGAACGGCAGCCCTAGTTACTGGGCTGCCGCATCGTAACAAACTCTTCTGCCGCAGTAGGGTGTATCCCGATCGTACTATCAAAATGCGCTTTCGTCGCTCCTGCCTTGATAGCCACAGCAATACCTTGAATAATCTCTCCAGCCTCAGCACCAACCATGTGGGCACCAACAACTCGGTCTGAAGCACGATCAACCAGAAGCTTCATAAAAGTTCGCTCGGCACTTTCAGTCATAGTGTGTTTCATTGGCCTGAAACTCGACTTGAAGACTGCTATATCACCATACCTTTCACGCGCCTGTTCTTCTGAGTAGCCGACTGTACCTATATTTGGCTGACAAAATACAGCGGTTGGTATGAAATCATAATCAACTTTGACCTCACTTCCACCCGTCAGATGAGGTAGAAGTGCCATTGCTTCTGCGAGTGCTACGGGTGTTAACTGAGGGCCACCTATAACATCTCCCAAGCCATAAATGAGCGGATGACTAGTCCGAAAGTTTTGATCTACCTTTACTTCACCTTTGTCATTGAGCTGAACACTCACACAACTCAAATCCAATTGTTTTACATTGGGGACTCTGCCCGTTGCAGCTAATACCATCCCTGCACACACTCGTTCACCACTGCTCAACTGAACATTCAGAACCTCGGACCCCGACCCTCGTTCAAGTGATTCAATATTCTCGTTAAAGCGAAGTTTGACACCTTTTTTTTCAATTTCGCCTTTTACAAACTGCCTAACTTCCTCATCGAACCCCCTTAAAAAAAGCTCTCCTCTATAAACAAGCGTGGTATCAACACCCAGGCCTTGTAATATGCCGGCGAACTCTACTGCGATGTAACCCCCACCCCACACTATTGCTGTTTCCGGGAGCTTATCAAGATAGAACATGTCTGTTGATGTATTCGCAAGCTCAGAACCTGGGATCCGGGGAATAAAGGGCGTGCTACCCGTCGCAATAATAACCTTTTTGGCTCGTATTTGCGTTCCTTCCCCTCCTTCAAGATGAGAGTCCGGAGATTTGGCTGACTTGATCTTAACCAGTACCTCTGTTTCAGAGGAAGATACAAACGAGGCCTCACCCTCTATTAGCGTGACACCGGAATTTACCAATAAATTCCGATAGACACCATTCAGGCGATTGATTTCATTGTCTTTGTTGCGCCTTAGAACAGTCCAGTCAAACTTGACCGAGTCAGCCTGCCACCCATAGCCTGCGGCGTCCTCTATGTCTTCGCGCACATGTGAGCCGTAGACAAAAAGCTTCTTCGGAACACAACCGACATTAACGCAGGTTCCCCCCAAGTACTCTTTCTCAACGACCGCAACCGTCAAACCTGTTGCAGCAGCCATTCGACTTAAACGAACTCCAGCAGAGCCCGCACCTATTACCAAGAGATCATAAACTTCCATTCAGAAACCTTATATCGTTGTGATTTCAAGAAACCGTAATTTTAATTCAAGGATAAAACAGGATGAGCCCTGTTCGACTGCGAATACCCAATACAGTTCCAAACAGGGCAAAAAATCTGACACGACAAACCTGAAATAGCATTTTCGACGAGCTTGTTCGTTCGATTGATAATAGATTATTTGATTTTGTTAATTGACTTGAACAAAACGGTTTCCGTCACATTTCCCATAGCGACTTCGCCAACCACTTCGTAACCCTGCTGCTTATAGAAATCAAGATAACGGGAGTTTCCGGTATCCAAACCAATCCCGCTTGTTTTTGGGTTTTCTGAACAGATATTCTCAACAGCCTCGAGTAGAATTTTCCCTATTCCTTTATTTTGGAATTTGGGATGCACCCCCAGCAACGGCAATTCATGATGTTGGTCAGCGGGCAGACACTCTGTCACTTGTTCGTGGTAATCAAGATAACGCCTGGTCGAAGCAAGCCCGGCAGTCAGCATCATACGAATCCGCCAGTTAAGCTGCTCAGCGAGATGCATTCGTATATGAGGACTACCAATAAAAGCAACCGCCACCAACATACCGTCTATGGTGATGCCAATGGCATCCTGCGACTTAGAGAAATGCAATTCAATCAGCTCACGTATCGTCGCTCTTACACGCTGATCATAACCAGGTTTTTCAGCATCAAACAAAAATTTGAAGGTAGGTTCATGTTTGTATGCCTGATAAAGTATCGACTTTGCTTCACGCACCGCATCGTGATCCAAACGAACCACTGAAATTGTGTCCGAAGGTATTCCCTTTTCAAGCTGCTCTACAGTGCTCATTGTTATTATTGGCTCCTGAAATAAATGAATCAGACTGCTCAGATAATATCGTGATCGCCCTAATAGCTTATCTTAGTCGTTTATCGGAATAAGATACCAAATTAATATTGCAACGTCATTCTGGCATTCACAATACCGGGTTTATCATCTTTGTCCACGGATATCTCAGCAACGCCAATACCATGCTTTTTGTTCAAATCTTGCAACCACAAAACCAGACTATTGAAAGACGCCCCCTCGAGCCAAACACGTAACTTTCGATCACCGCTGGGTTCCAGGCGCTTTACTTCCAGACTTTGTCTGGAGGCAGACCCCGAAACAGTGGAGACGAACTCATCCGCGGCAAGTGACTGGCCACGCCCTGCACTGTTCTCAGACATCATTTTTGCATTTTTCACGTTCGATTGAACAAATTGCAATACCGCCTGACTGTCAAGCATATCCCGGTGTGCATCTTCGAAGTAGCGTTGTGAAGGTAGCCAAATCATTGCGTAAATCAAAACAATTGAAACGACTACTGCAAGCAGCTGCAAAACTTTTTGGTCTCTGGCCGCCAATCCGCCGTAGTATTTTACTACCTGCTGAATTACCGGCATCTTAATCAACTGATCTTTAACTGACATTATTCCATACACCTGAATCATTAAGCCTTGTCTGGATCTCGGTCTTACTCTTGGATTTACCGCTGAGCTACGGTGAGTCGTCCCCGAATATAGTCTTTTTCTTTTATTGCCGAGCTGATTTTAGCCTCGTAACCCTCACCCGCAATACCTGATTTGAGGCGATCCAACTGATCCAGGGATTGTGCATTTAACTCAAGTGTCAATTCCGAGCGCTGCTCACTGAAGTTAATACTCTTGAATTCAATGGACTTCCCATTATTTGAAACTGATTTATAATGCTGCCCGGCTTCAGACAACACATTCAGGAATTCGAAGTTCCCGCCCTGGTTCTGAGCCGCTCTCAGTTTGGATTCCAAATATTTCTTAACATTATGCTCGGTTACCCTTCGGTCGTCAGGGAAATGCTTTTTGTATTCCTGGAATGCTGACGCCCTCAAACTATCCGCTTGGGTTTGATAATAAATACCTTTACCAACATTCAACGATACCTCGCTGACCAACCAAAGGAACCCCACTGCAGCGACACCCAGCCATTTTCGCCAATGGGAATTGGTCGCCTCCTTTTGTTTGAACTCCCCCAGACAAAAATCCAATGGAGAATCACTCCGGGAATATTTGCCTGCAACCAGAAAAGACAACAACGATGATGAAAAAACATCCTGCTTGAGATCCATACCTGAAATTTGTTCAATTGCAGCGAGATCGATAGCATATTGCTCTTTTTCGGCACCATGTAAATAGATCGACACTGGAATATCTGTTTTTACCTCCCCGGCATCAAACATTTGGCGAATTGAATCCATCAAAAGCGGAAGATTACGGATATCTACCTTACAAAACCCATGCTGCCCATAGTTAACCAACGCCTGTTGATCATCTAAAATCACAGATACAGTACCATCTTGCCACGGCACCATATCCCCCTCGGCAATAACTTGATCCAATACCAAGTTTGAACTTTTTAACGCGTCGAGAATGGCTGCAAAGTACGCTTTGTTAATTACTGCGACAGGGTATTTCCCAATTTTATTCTTTTTACCTGGCACCAGATGGACTTCTTCAAGGTCTTCAGCCAGCAACTCCTCCACAGCAAAAGGCAATGCTTGCGCGACATAGCGTTGCTGCTTGGCCGGGACAGCGACCTCTGCAGTGAATACACGCTCTGCCGGAATCACGCCGATGACCGAAGCCTGGGATACATTTTGTTGCTGCAACACCGTTGCAATTTCCTGAACAGATAACGCTGCACCATCTGCTATGCGCTCACCTGTTGCATCCGTTAACACCCAATTGAATAATGGCTCTGCAGACAGGCCAGCGGCCTCCTCACCAAGTGCGGCAGGTACTGTTATCGGTTTTAAGAAGAGCTTATAAGCCATACTGAATCATCCAAACGCGTTTCTGTGCACAAGCAACTTTCATACAAGACTTCACAAGAAGACTTGTTCTTTTGTTATGATATATTTTTGACCCTGGTCACGATTCAAGGTCGTCATTTTTCCCTGATTATCCCGATGAACCTGGACGACCATTCTTGAAACTTGGTCTGCGACCTGAATACGGATCGATATTTCAAAATACTCCGAATTCACTTTAAATCCCGTCGCAGGTCGAGGAACCCCTTTCAAAGCATCCAACTGAAACATCTCATCTACGGATTCGAAATAATCTTCTTTACGGAGCTCAAGGACGGATTCTGCATCGGCCTCAGAGACCTTTTCAGAAATTGCCATCAACAGCGCTTTGGAGCAGGTATTGAGATTTACCCCTCCTGACCCAGTGGGCAATGTACTGATGTGGGGCAACAATAACTGATAATCCGCCACAGTTATACCATCAATCAATCGCAACTCACTTTCATGAGCAAACCAGCTGTTCGCTGTGCGATAAGGGGTCTCATAGATGAGGTAGGCATCTTCTTCCGCTCCTTTGTATTGATAACTCTCATCGTCCTGATCGATCCAGTCTACAATCTTCTCTGCATTAATACTTTCAATAGCCAATCGATCAAGCAAAGCCTGAAAATAAATCACCTGCTCCTTAACGACTTTACCATTGGCATCTACGAGTTCGTTAAGATTGAAGCGCCCCTGAAGATCATCAATCTGAACTTCGATAGTCCCTAATTCAAGCGGTAGCGCTGCGGCATATTCTGCCCAAACCTCCTTCTCATGATCGACAATTTTTTTATTCTTACGATCATCGTCACTATCCTGCTTAAGCACTTGTCGTGCAAACGCCTCTGCACCAAGCGCCAATTCTACGGCCTGCATCTGAATAAATTGATTCGTTGACCGCTTCACAAAGAGATTTTGTTGTCGGGCCATACTGCCAGCAATGATCATAACAATCGCCATCACAAAGATAACGATTATCAGCGCAACACCCGTTTGATCACGAACCGGCGCATTTCCGGATTGAGGCAGCGTCGTTTTAGCTGGTGAAAAGCTTGAAGGAGAATTATTTTTCAACCTGATCTCCATCAACTCCTGCCCCCTTGCTATCACCATCTCCAGTTCCATCGCCGCCATCTTTCTCCTGGACGGTTCCCCGCCGAAACTGGACCAAGGGATAAGTCTGGTAGACTTCGCCAAAAAGTGGCGAAGTCATGGTAATCATGATCGCTTTGGGTAACGTGTAAAATCGGTATGTCGAGTCATCTCCACCTACATTACCATCTGTGGGCCATTCACTGACCCAACGATTATTCTGTACAAGAAACTGTATTTTGATGTCATCAACATCTTCAAGCAGCACTTGTTCCCGGGGCTGACTATCCTGAGCTCGATCCAGAACAGGCCAATACCAGCGAGTCAACCTGTTATCTGCAAACTCGTAGGCCACACGTTGTAATTCGCTTCGAAACTGGTTAAGGGGGTTTCGCCACCCCTGACGGGTTAGCTCCAATTTATAAAAGGTGTTACGGGTGCTCAGCGCATAATCCATATCGCCATATTCTGTGCGAACAGGTCGGCTGGTCAGCTGCACCATATCTCTTTGTAAAACCAGGAACGCACGCTGGAGCGATTTAATCTGTTCCGTTCTTTTCATCAATGTTTTTTGGGTATTGATCGTCATGTTCAAAACCGACCAAACCCCCAGCCCGATCAAAGCAGTTATCGTTATCGCGATAAGAACCTCAATCAGCGTGAAGCCATTTACCTGACTTTCTTTACCGGGTACCATCACTTCAATACCGCCCGATAAAGCCAATGAAATCCAGTTCTTTAATGGCGTCCCCTCTGTCAGGACGCCGGAACACTTCCAGCTCTACACGAACCATGTTTGGATCCTGTGTGGCGATAACTTTGGTGATCAGATTCCACTCTATATTCGCGAAATCCAAATTTGATTTCGATTGGCCAATTTTGGGGATCTTACCACTCAATCTCAATTCAGATATGGTGTTTTGAGCAACCAGTGCCGCCAACGTCTTATGTTCAATTCTCAACACCGAATTGACATACTGAGAATTTGCTTTCTGGATTGTCACTGCGACAATAGCAAAAATAGTCAAAGCGACCATAACCTCAAGCAGCGTGAAACCAGCACTCAGCCGGGTAACCCCTATGCGATTTAGTGACCCCGAATCAGTTTTCAAACTCATCAATCTCTTCACCGGGTAACGCTAACTGAATACCGTTAAATCCGTTAGACCAGATACGATATTGAACATCACTATCATTTTCGATTTGTAACGATATTTTAAAGGGTGTCACTTCTTCACTTGAGAACAGCATGATATCCGGTATTTTCAGATCTTCTTGGTCATTTACTTCGTCTTCGCTGTCGCCCAAACTGACCTTTTCACCGACTTCCCTTTCCAGTTCAATCGCAAGCCATTCAGGGAATTTTACGGGCCTCAGAAATTCTACACCAGCAGTAAGCCATCGCTGCTTTCGATCCTCATATTGCAGGAACTCATAACCTTCACTGTCTATGGTTAGACCGATCTCGGTGTTTCTGAGAACAGCCTCCTCCAGACTTAACATCAGAAATGCATGCAGCTTGCGACTCTGTTCTTCAAGATCTCGATTTAAAGAATTTGATGAGATTGTTACTACAGCAACACTCGCCAACAGCCCGATTAAAACGACGACCACCAATATTTCAATCAAGGTAAAGCCTGCGGACTTGCTTTTGAAAGCAACACGGGGTTGAATTGAACAAAGCGCTCCTGATTGTGCGATCAGCATGTTATTTCCAGACTTGATAATGGCTTTTTATCAATACTTGGCGTAGCGGACTGCGTATTTTGGACAACACTATCGTTTAATCCAGATTATTGAACGTAATATCTGCCGCATCGCCCTCACCACCTTCCTTGCCGTCGGCGCCGTATGAATACAGGTCGAAAGGACCACTGCTACCCGGTGCAAAATACTGGTATGGGTTATCCCACGCATCTTTCGGAACACTCGGCAAATACCCGTCTTTGTTCCAGTTTTTTGGTTCAGGAAATCCTGACGGTTTGGTGACCAGTGCTTCAAGCCCTTGTTCAGTGCTGGGGTAATTGTAATTATCTAATTTGTAGAGATCTAAAGCATTTCCAATATTTCGCAACTGCGCTTTAACCGTACCTACTCGTGCTTTATCACCTTGATTCAGCACGTTGGGTGCAACAATGGCCACTAAAAGCCCGAGTATTACCATAACAACCATGATTTCGATCAGGGTAAAACCCGAGCTTTTAGCTCTGAACCCAGTTGACAGATTTGCACGCCCCACAGATTTAAATGATCTCATTTTCGCTTTTCCTGTTACTCAAATACCCTAAATTTATACTACGCTTCCAGCTCAACTGAATTCTACAAAAGCGCTCGATTGAAAGCGCAAATTACCACGTCCTCTTTGTTCAAGAAGATTATCCAACCAGATTGCTCATATTCAGAATTGGCAACATAATCGCCAAAACAATTATCATGACAACGCCCCCCATAAATAACAACATGAGTGGCTCAAACAGACCCACAATAGTGGTTACCAACCCTTCGAGCTCAGCATCCTGATTCCGCGCAGTACGATCAAGCATCTGATCAAGCTCACCGGATGATTCACCACTGGCAATCATGTGGATCATCATCGGAGGAAAATAGCCTGTTTGCTCCAAAGAGCGATTCAAGCTCCCCCCCTCACTGACCGTTTGCGTGGCTTCGCCGAGGCACTCTTTCAGGTATTCATTACTTAATACTTCACTGGAGATGCGCATAGCATCAACCAAAGGCACACCACTACTATTCAGTATACTGAGCGTGCTGACATACCGCGCAGCATTCATGCCCCGTGACATCTTCTTGATGAATGGCCACTCCAGAAGTTGTTTGTGGATCAATAACCGAAAGGGCTTCTTGGTCATCATAAACCTGAACCCGGCAATACATACACCCAGAACAATCAATAAATACACACCGTAAGCCACTAAAAAGTCACTGGCTGCAAGTAACGCCTGGGTCAAACCCGGTAGCTCCTGACCATTATTCACAAACACTTTTATGATATCGGGAACAACATAGGCGAGCAGAAACACCACGATAGTGATTGACACGAGTGTGAGAATAATCGGATAAATCGCGGCGAGCTGTATTTTTTGTCGGGAATGCTGGCGCGCCTCGGTATAATCGGCAAGCTTGTTTAACACCAGATCAAGATGACCTGCATGTTCACCGGCAGCAACGGTAGACCGATACAATTTCGGAAATGCATTGGGAAACTCACCAAGACTATCGGCCAGTGTATAGCCTTCCAAAACTCGAGCCCGAACCGCCATCATTAAACTTCTGATTCGGGGTTTTTCATTTTGTTGCGAAACCGCACTTAACGCCTCTTCCAGGGGAATACCGGATTGCGACAAGGTTGCAATCTGGCGGGTTACAAGCGCGAGGTCTGCCGCACCAAGACTTGTTCCCCGACGCTGAATACCCTGATCCGAAGCTTTGTGCTTTTCCGAAGTCAGCTCCACCTCAAGCGGTGACCAGCCCTTGTCCCGGAGTTGCTGCCTCACCTGCCGGGCACTATCCGCCTCCAGAATTCCTTTTTTTTGGCGCCCATTACTATCCAGCGCTTTAAATTCGAATGCCGCCATAACTACAAGGCCTTACTTAGGTCCATCATAAACACCATCTGTATCGTTGTACTTATTCCTACAATTGTACTTATTCCTACAATTCTACTTATTCCTAGAATTGTACTTAACCTTTATGGGTGACCCGTACGACTTCATCTATGGATGTAATTCCGCGTAATATTTTATCGACACCATCTTGATGAATACTTGGGCCCAGCTTGCGTGCCTGTTTCTCAAGTTCCATCTCGCCTGCTGTGCGATGAATCAAATCCCTCAGAATTTCATCAATTTTAACCACTTCATAAATACCGAGGCGGCCTCGATAGCCGAGGTGATTACACTCCGAACACCCGGTTGCCCGATAAACTGTCGGAGGGTTAGTTGCATCCACTCCCAAGTATCGACAGTATTCCTCATCGGGGGTATACGGCTCTCGACACTCTTTGCACAAGACCCGAACAAGACGCTGAGCGACAATACCGATGATACTTGATGAAATCAGAAACGGCTCGACCCCCATGTCGATCAAGCGTGTAATGGCCCCAACGGCAGAGTTTGTGTGCAAGGTTGAGAGCACCAAATGCCCGGTCAAACTGGCTTGAACTGCAATCTCTGCTGTTTCAAGATCCCTGATCTCACCGATCATAACCACGTCAGGATCCTGACGCAGAATGGCTCTTAATCCACGCGCAAAGGTCATATCAACCTTATTGTTGACCTGCGTTTGACCAATGCCGGGCAGATTGTACTCGATAGGGTCTTCAACAGTTAAGATGTTTCGGGACTTGTCATTGATTTCAGACAGAGCCGCATACAGGGAGGTGGTTTTACCTGAACCCGTTGGGCCAGTAACCAGAATAATACCGTGGGGCTGATGAATTAACTCTTTCAGGATCTGGAAATCTCGTTTGGTGGTTCCCAGCCCTTCCAGTTTAAGACGACCTGCCTGCTTGTCCAGAAGTCGCAATACAATTCGTTCACCATTGGCCGAAGGCATTGTTGAAACACGGATATCAACTTCACGACCTCCGACACGCAATGAAATTCGCCCATCTTGTGGAACGCGCTTTTCAGCGATATCCAGCTTGGACATAACTTTGATCCGGGAAACCAACAAAGGTGCAAGCGCTCGCTTTGGCTTAACCACTTCACGCAACACTCCATCCACGCGAAACCGGACAACCAGTTGTTTTTCGAACGTTTCAATATGAATATCGGATGCGGACGTTTTAATTGCTTCCGTAAGAATCGCATTTATAAGTCGAATGATAGGAGCATCATCCTCCTGCTCGAGGAGATCTTCTGTTTCCGGGACAGAGTCCGCCAGACGAGCCAGATCTAGCTCATCCCCCAATCCTTCTACCATTTGCATCGCTTCGGCAGAATCATTTTGATATGCCTGGGACAATATTTGATCAAAGTCCGCTTCACTGACCTCTTCAAACGGGATTTTCCCGCCGGTCATTCGGTTTACTTCAACGATGGCCGAAATATTGATTCCAGGCTTGAAGTAAAGGGCTTGAGTGCCGCCTGACTTATCCTCGGTCAGCGCCAGGACTACGCCGTGCCGCTTGGCGAACGCAAACGGCAACCGGTCAAAATGTTCAATTCTATTCTCTGTCATACGACAATGTACCAGTCGATATTCTAAATTATTATTCCAGACGAAACGGGAGCTGCTGCTAAACTGCAAGCATTTAACACGCGCCAATACAGCGCCTCGAAAAGTGCCTACATACTGTGCCAAATATGTGACAATAATGTAACACTGCGCGGAAATCTTATTCTAACCTGCCCTCTAACACATACAAGTTAACGCTTTGTAATTGTATCGGAGCTGTGATCAGGTTGGTAATCAGCAACTTTTCGCTTCCTTGGCGTGCAGTTTTGCAATACTATTCGCCGACTCAGACTGATCATTATTTGTGACCATTACCCGCTAAGCAAACAAACGACATCAATATGGCCTTAATTACCCGCAATTTCCATTTAGTGGCGCTTATCATCCTTGTCATGCTCATGGTCGCATCCTTGTCCTATCAGGGACTGAATTTCTACCAAGATCTGAGTGTTGAAAAACAAACAAAACCTGTTATCGAAACGCGCCCCACAAACATCCAGACTAACCTGAAAATCAACATCCAGCAGTATAATCTTTTTGGAAATCCTGCCGCCCAGACTCAACCGAAGCCGGTACAACAGGATACTGAAAATCTACCGCAAACCAATCTCAAACTGACCTTGAGAGGCGTTTCTTATTCAGATGAGAACAAGGTCGCCAGCGCACTGATTGAAGGGCCTGATCGTAAAACCGAAACCTATCAAATTGGCGAAAGCATTGCGGGAAATACCGCTTTACACGCTGTATACCCGCAACGCGTGGTATTGAGCCGCAACGGCGTTTTGGAAAACCTTTATTTTCCGGAACTGTCCGACACCGGATTTGTGGCATTTGAACCTGAGCCAGATCCCGAACCTGAGCCGGACTACAGCACTCAGTATGCTGAGGACCGTGCTTCCCAGGCAATGGAACCGGAAGAGGAGAGCGAGCAATCACCCGCAAGCAATGGTCTCTCCGAAGAGCGTAAAGCGCAAATTCGTGAAAAACTTGAAGAACTTCGTAAACGCATGAACCTGTCGCGCCAATAGAGCACTCAATCCCGCTGCGCACTTAAAGCTACCGTATCAAACCGTAGTTGCAGATAATTATTGCTGACAACAAAGGCAGGCAATAATTGCACAGTTCGAACGTGTTTCTGATACCAAGCAAGTTATGTGCATCACGATAATGGGATATTCCCAGAATTCTGGCATTTTTCCGCTATAGTGAATGTATGCTTCGACTTACATCTTTTTTATCACTCAACATTACCAAATATTTCTACTTGTTCGCCTGTATTGCTCCAATTGCACTCGCGATTGAGCTCAATGCCGGGCTATTGGCCTATGTAGAAGAAAAGTTTGGCACTGACGCCAGATTACGCCTGGTTGACTGGCAAAAACTCGCCAATACCAACAAGGCATTACCCGAATTGGAACAGGTTTCCCTGGTTAACGACTTTTTTAACCAAAGAGTCTTTATTTCCGACATAAAACACTGGGGGCGCGAAGATTACTGGGCAACGCCCGTTGAAATGTTAATCACAAATGCCGGTGACTGTGAAGACTACTCGATTGCAAAATACTTCACCTTGAAAGACATGGGCATATCCGAAGAAAAAATGCGGATTACCTATGTCAAAGCGCTCACCTTGAATCAAGCTCACATGGTTCTGGCATACTACCCCACGCCGGACGCCGACCCACTGATACTCGACAATCTTAACAAACAGATTAAACCGGCTTCCGCCCGCACCGATCTCGCTCCGGTATACAGCTTTAACGGTGAAGGACTGTGGTTGTCGCGACTCCGGGGTCAAGGGAAACGAATTGGGAACGCAGACAAACTTGATCGCTGGATGGACGTAAACAAACGCTTATTGAACGAGTTAAAGTAATTTATCTGATATACACTCTTTATTGCTGTTTTAGCGATACATTTTCTCTCTAGATAAAAATATTTTCACCAATTCATAACTAATCCCTCGGTCGATTTTTCTGTTTATACCAAACTTTACGTTGACGTTAACGTAAACTAGCGAAATAATAGTCTTTAACGAAAACAGCAAAAATACTTTTTACATTAACTACAGTGGCTAAGTACTTACTCAGTGGCACCGATATATCCAGAGCAATTTAATATGACGCCTAAAACGTATTCAATCAGCGAGTTGGCCAAAGAATTCGACATCACTACACGCACGATACGATTTTACGAATCCGAGGGACTCTTGAGCCCGGAGCGACAAGGGCAAACACGGATATACAGCGATCAGGATCGGGTCAACCTGAAACTCATATTACGAGGCAAACGGCTCGGCTTCAGCTTGGCGGAGTCCCGTGAATTGATCGCTATGTACGACCCTAAAAGCGGAAATATCAAGCAGCTACAATCACTGCTTAACAAAATAATCGAAAAAAGAACCGCACTGGAACAACAACTACACGACATCCGCGTTATGCAACATGAACTCGATGAAGCGGAAAATCGCTGTCTGGACGCACTGAACCAAGCCCAAATAAAGGAAAAATAAAATGTATTACAACTCTTTAAACTTCGGCTTTGACGAAACCATCGAACTACTCCGTGACCAAACACGACAGTTTGTCGAAAAAGAAGTTGCACCAATCGCCGACAAAACAGACAAGGAAAATGAATTCCCAAATCACCTTTGGAAAAAATTCGGTGACATGGGCTTGCTCGGGATGACCGTTGATGAAGAGTATGGTGGCACCAAACTGGGTTACCTTGCCCACACTCTGGCAATGGAAGAGATCAGTCGAGGTTCGGCATCAATCGGTCTGAGCTACGGAGCACATTCAAATCTGTGTGTGAATCAAATATTCAGAAATGGCAACGAAACACAAAAACAGAAATACCTCCCGAAACTGGTATCCGGTGACCATATTGGCGCCCTCGCAATGAGCGAACCTAACGCCGGAAGTGACGTCGTGAGCATGAAGCTCCGCGCCGACAAAAAAGGCGACCGCTATCTGTTGAACGGCAACAAAATGTGGATCACGAACGGGCCCGATGCAAATACTTATGTGATCTACGCAAAAACAGACGTAACGGCGGGGCCCCATGGGATTACTGCATTCATCGTAGAACGTGATTTCCCCGGTTTTTCCAGATCACCCAAGCTCGACAAACTCGGCATGCGAGGCTCAAACACCTGCGAACTGGTTTTTCAGGATTGTGAAGTCCCTGGAGAGAATGTTTTAGGTGGTGAAAACAATGGCGTAAAAGTGCTGATGAGTGGGTTGGACTTTGAACGGGTTGTACTATCCGGTGGCCCAGTCGGACTCATGCAAGCCTGCCTCGATCAAATTATCCCTTATATTCATGAACGTAAACAGTTTGGCCAATCAATCGGTGAGTTCCAGCTTATTCAGGGAAAAGTCGCAGACCTGTATACCACGCTCAACGTAAGTCGTGCCTACCTCTACGCTGTAGCACAATCCTGTGACCGAGGCGAAACAACACGAAAAGATGCTGCAGGTGTCATCCTCTACTGTGCAGAAGCTGCAACACGGTGCGCACTTGAAGCGATCCAAATACTCGGTGGCAATGGCTATATCAACGACTTCCCAACCGGGCGATTCCTGAGAGATGCCAAATTATATGAAATAGGCGCTGGTACTTCAGAAATTCGACGTATGCTTATCGGTCGGGAACTGTTCAAAGAAACCAGCTGAACAATGATTTTATGACAATCACAACGTCTGCATAAGTAAAGCGTTTCGCACCCGACACCAGAATCACAGGATCTACCGATATGACCACTCTGTTGAGCAAAATAGCAACCAACTCAACTGAATATCAAACTCGATATCAGCAAATGACAAGTCTGGTTGAAAACCTTCAAACCACCTTGGCGAACGTACTTGAAGGTGGTGGCCGCCCGGCACAGGAACGCCACATTGCAAAGGGGAAGCTATTGCCGAGAGAACGGATCAGAGTGCTGCTTGATCCCGGGTCACCGTTTCTGGAACTCTCACCATTGGCCGCCCATGAGGTATACCCGGATAATGTCCCTGCAGCAGGCGTAATAGCAGGTATCGGCCGAGTCAATGGTATCGAGTGTATGATTGTCGCAAACGATTCCACCGTAAAAGGCGGAACATACTACCCGATGTCGGTAAAAAAGCACTTAAGGGCACAAACAATCGCTGAAGAAAATAACCTGCCCTGCATTTACCTCGTCGACTCCGGCGGTGCGAACTTGCCACAGCAGGACGATGTTTTCCCGGATGAAAACCATTTTGGCAATATATTTTACCGGCAAGCGACCATGTCGGCGAAAGGAATTCCGCAAATCGCCGTGGTACTGGGCCTGTGTACCGCGGGTGGTGCTTACGTTCCCGCGATGGCCGATGAAAGCATAATGGTCAAGCAACAATCGACCATATTTCTTGCGGGCCCCCCCTTGGTTAAAGCTGCCACAGGCGAGGATGTCAGTGCAGAAGATCTTGGCGGTGCCGACATCCACTGCAAGATCTCCGGTGTTGCAGATCACTACGCGGAAACGGAAGAGCATGCATTACAAATTGCCCGGAACTGTATTTCACGCATTAATCGAACAAAGCAAGTCAATGGGGATGTTCGCGAGCCCAGAGACCCCAAATACGCCCCGGAAGAGCTTCGTGGTGTTGTACCCGTCGACGTAAAAACGCCGTACGATGTACGTGAAGTGATTGCTCGAATCATTGATGAATCCGACTTCGATGAATTCAAAAAGCAGTTTGGCTCGACGCTGGTCTGCGGTTTCGCCCGAATCTGGGGTTACCCGGTAGGCATCATTGCCAACAATGGCGTACTTTTTTCTGAGTCCGCTCAGAAAGGGGCGCATTTTATCGAATTATGCTGCCAGAGAAAAATTCCCTTACTCTTTCTACAGAATATTACCGGTTTCATGGTCGGAAAAAAATACGAGGAAGGAGGCATCGCAAAGCACGGTGCAAAACTCGTCAATGCCGTAGCCTGCGCCCAAGTCCCTAAACTGACCGTCATCCTGGGCGGCAGCTTTGGTGCCGGTAATTATGGCATGTGTGGACGAGCCTATCATCCAAGATTTCTATGGATGTGGCCCAATGCCCGAATTTCGGTTATGGGTGGAGAACAGGCCGCGGGTGTACTTGCACGGGTAAAGCGCGACGGTATCGAACGAAGGGGCGAAACCTGGTCGGAGCAAGCCGAACACAAATTCAAAGCACCGATTCTCGACCAGTTCGAACAGCAATCACATCCATTCTACGCCAGCGCCAGACTTTGGGATGATGGCGTAATCGACCCTTCTGATACTCGCAGAGTACTGGGCCTGGCACTCTCGATCAGCCACAACGCTCCAATTGCTGAAACACGATTTGGTGTGTTTAGAATGTAAGGTAAGTAACCATGTCAAATTTGAAAAACCAGCGTACCGACAGCCCTCTACTCTTCCAGGTCGAAGGGTCAGTGGCAAAATTAACACTGAACAAACCAGACGTTAGCAATGCGTTCGATGCCGAACTCATCCGCCTGATAACGACGGCAGTAACAACAGCAGAACAGGACAAAAATGTTCGCGTTATTGTGTTGCAGGCGAATGGCAAACATTTCTCGGCAGGGGCAGACCTTCAGTGGATGAAGAGCATGGCCAATGAAAACTATGATTACAATTTTGCCGATGCAAAGCAGCTTGCGCACTTGATGCAAACATTGAATAACTGTAGCAAGGTGACCATCGCACGGGTCCAGGGTGCAGCCTATGGCGGGGCAATCGGTTTGATCGCCTGTTGTGATATTGTCGCGGCGACGGCTGATGCCAGGTTTTGTTTGAGTGAAGTCAAACTGGGGCTCAGCCCTGCAGTCATCAGTCCGTTTGTTATTGAAGCGATCGGGGTGAGACAGGCGCGCCGCTATTTCCTAACCGCAGAACGATTTGAGGCTAAAAAAGCGCTTGAATTAAATCTTGTTCATTCAGTATTCGTCACCGAAACAGAGGTTGATGAGCAAATACAAACCTGGTGTCAACAAGTTTCCCAAAATGCGCCAAGCGCACTGCTCGCTACAAAGCATTTGATTAAGCGTGTTTCAATCGAAACTGATACCGAGTCTATCTCCGATTATACCTGCAATTTGATCGCAACATTGCGGGTTGCTGAAGAAGGTCAAGAAGGTATGTCCGCATTTTTCGAACGCAGATCACCAAATTGGAACGGCTGAGCTGCATTTAACGATTTAGAATAAAACGCAAACGAGAAGCCCCATGTTTACAAAATTATTAATCGCGAATCGAGGTGAAATTGCCCGCCGGGTCATTCGCACTGCAAAAAAAATGGGAATCGAAACCGTTGCCATCTATTCAGACATAGACTGCAACAGCCTCTTTGTACATGAAGCAGATGAAGCTTACCGTGTCGGTCCCGCCACTGTATCCGAAAGCTATCTCGCTATCGACAAAATAATCGCGATCGCAAAAGCGTCTGGCGCGGAGGCAATCCATCCCGGGTATGGATTCTTGTCGGAAAATGCACAATTTGCCGCACGCTGTGAGCAAGAAAACATTGTATTCATCGGCCCAAAATCGACATCCATTGCTGCGATGGGTAGTAAGAGTGAAGCCAAAAGCAGACTCCAGGTTGCGAATGTACCTTTAATTCCAGGGTATCACGGAGCCAATCAAGATACGGGTTACCTCCAGGAGCAAGCCAGAGCAATAGGCTACCCGGTTTTACTGAAAGCCTCTTTAGGCGGGGGTGGAAAGGGCATGCGGGTTGTCGAATGCGACGAAACATTTCAAGCTGCCCTGTCCGCTGCCAAGAGGGAAGCACACAAAGCATTTGGTGATGACCACATTTTAATAGAAAAATATATAGCCTCGCCAAGACATGTCGAGGTCCAAGTATTTTTTGATCACCACAAGAGCGGCGTATTCCTTCAGGACCGGGATTGTTCCATCCAGAGGCGACACCAAAAGGTCATCGAAGAAGCACCAGCACCCAACATAACACCAGAAACCAGAAGAAATATGGGTGAAGCTGCGCTGCGCTGCGCAGAAGCAATCGATTACATTGGTGCGGGTACAATTGAATTTTTGTTGGACTCTGCCGAGAATTTCTATTTCATGGAGATGAACACTCGCCTTCAGGTTGAGCATCCCGTGACCGAAATGATTACGGGGGTTGACCTTGTTGAATGGCAAATTCGAGTCGCATCGGGAGAGCCATTACCCTTGAGCCAGGAAGATATTAAAACACACGGCCACGCGATAGAATGCCGCCTGTATGCTGAAGATACAGCCAAAGGCTTTATTCCGGATGCAGGCTACCTTGAACACCTTAAATTCCCCCACACCTCTAACGAAGAACCTGACCTCCGCGTCGATACCGGCGTTCGACAGGGAGACGAGATTTCGGTGTATTACGACCCGATGCTGGCAAAACTGATTTGCAGAGGCGCTAACCGAAATCAAGCCATCACGCGCATGGGGAAAATGATCCATGGGACACAGGTCAGCGGACTTGAAACGAATTTAAGCTTCCTTGGAAACATTCTTAAATCAGGTGATTTTCACCAAACAAAACTGAGCACACACTTCATCAACGATAACCTTGATGCGTTGATCTCACCATCGACTGTGTCCCGGGATATATTATTGCAAGCAGCAATTGCGCTGATCAATCACACAATGGAACAGCAAACAGCACCGCCGGTTAGCTCTAGCGACTGTTATTCTCCGTGGCAATTGAATGATGCCTGGACGGCGACAAATGGTCACCAACAGCACCTCAAACTCTACTACGGTAATTCATCGTTCCATTTCCAGTGTATTTTTCAAGCTACGAGCGAGGAATTTAACGCTGACTATGCCCAGAGCAATCGCAGTAAAGGGCGATCTTTTACCCTGCTACCCGGACCAGATCCAGAACCCGACGGTCTTGCACTTGAAATTGAGACCAAAATTGACATCCGGACACAACGCCATAACGATACTTTGATGGCTCAACTCCCAAATCGGACGATAATGATTAATTCCATTGTCAACGAAGGCCATTTAAAGATTTTCCATGAGGGAGAGTGCTGGACATTCGAACGCTCACAAACCCACGCGCTTCACGAAGACCAGCAGAATCAGAACAACCTGGTCGCCCCCATGCACGGAAAGATCAGCATGGTGCTTGCCCGACAAGGCCTTGCGGTTAAAAAGGGAACACCGCTCGTTATAATGGAAGCGATGAAAATGGAACACACCATGACGGCGCCTTTTGATGGCCATGTCGTGCAAGTGTGCTGTCACCCGAACGACCTTGTCGAGGAAGGTCAAGAATTGATTGAACTACAACCCGCTGAAGCGCCAATCTCAGATTCCGGGGAGGATTAGTCACCATGCAAACCAAAGACACGGTGAGCATTACCGAAGTTGGCCCCAGAGACGGATTGCAGAATGAGCCAAATATCATTGCACTGAGCACTAAAATCCAGTTGCTGGAGAGATTAAAAGAGGCCGGCTGCTCATCGATTGAGGCAGGTGCATTTGTTTCTCCTAAATGGACCCCCCAAATGGCGGATTCAGCACAAGTTTTTGCTGAACTGGCTAAACAGCGCGCTGATCAAACCGCTCAATCCCGTTCTAATAGTAAAGTCACCTATTCCGCATTAATTCCCAATATAAAGGGTCTGGAACAGGCGATGCTCAGTCCGCCGGATAAGATTGCGGTATTTACGGCGGCATCGGAAACATTTAGTCAGAAAAATACCAACTGTAGCATTCAAATCGGGAATGAACGGGTAAACGACATAATCAAAGCACTTAAGACATACGCCCCGAATCAAACCATTCCAGTTCGTGGCTACATATCCTGTGTAGCCGGTTGTCCCTATGAGGGGAACATCGCCCCTTCAGTTGTTATCAAACAGGCAGAACATCTACTCGCTGCAGGTTGCACCGAAATAGCATTAGGCGATACTATCGGGGTCGGCACCGCCAAGCAAATTCAAAGCCTCATTAACGATTTGGCCCGTTCAATCCCGGTATCCAAAATAGTAGTCCATTTCCATGACACATATGGGCAAGCTTTAGCCAACATTCTAGCCTCGCTGGAAGTGGGTGTTCGCCAAATCGATACATCTGTAGCAGGACTCGGCGGCTGTCCATACGCAAAAGGCGCGACTGGAAACGTTGCCACAGAAGACGTGGTTTTCCTGATGAGGGGCATGGGCCTGGAAACCGGCATCGATATTGATGCGCTTGCCGCAACAGGCCACTGGATATGTCAGACCCTCGGTATTTCAAACCGCTCACGGGCAGGCCAGGCACTGCACGCAAAATTATAATAGATCCATGGAGAATTAAAGATGTCCAATCGTACAATCGATCAGCGTACCGCGGACCTCCCTCCCCAAGTCGCAACTACGCCCTTGTGGAGCCCCAAAGCAGACACCATTGAAAACTCGAACTTGACCAGCTTTATACAATTTTTGCAGTCACGATTCGATCATTTACCGTTTAGTTGTCCTGCACGCGATTATGAAGCGCTTCACAAGTGGTCTGTTACAAATAAAGCAGAATTCTGGAGTGCTGTTTGGGATTTTCACGAAGTTAAAGGCAACTACAACTCCAAGCATATTCTAAGTGACTCGGCAAAAATGCCGGGTGCTCGATGGTTTGAGGGTGCAACGCTCAATTTTGCAGAAAACTTGCTTCAAGGGAATGAGAATGATCTTGCGTTAATCGCAACAGATGAAACAGGATCGAGCCAATCACTAACCTACGGCGAACTCAGAGAAAACGTTGCTGCGTTAAGGTCCGCTTTGCAAAAATCCGGCGTATGTTCCGGCGATCGGGTAGCAGGCTTCCTCCCCAACTCCTCCTATGCGGTTATTGCGATGCTTGCGACTGCCAGCCTCGGGGCAATTTGGTCATCCTGCTCACCTGATTTTGGTTTGCAAGGCGTTATCGATCGTTTCGGACAAATCCAGCCCAAAGTCCTGATCGGCACCAATGGATACCGTTATAATGGTAAACTGATTGATACGACAGAACGGGTTCGTGCAATTTCAGACGAGCTTCCCTCATTACAGCAACTTGTTGTTGTACCCTTCGTTCCTGAAAACGAAACGGCTCCCCTCCCCGAAAGCGCTTTAACCTGGTCAGCGTACATAGAGAATCAACGTGCAGAACTGGAATTTACCCCGATGCCTTTCTCGGCACCGCTTTACATTATGTATTCGAGTGGTACAACGGGGGTACCCAAGTGTATCGTTCACTCTGCAGGCGGGACACTTCTACAACACCTGAAAGAACTGTCACTACATGCGGACCTTAAACCCAATGATCGCATGTTTTACTACACCACGTGCGGCTGGATGATGTGGAATTGGTTAATCAGCGCGCTCGCAGTCAAAGCAACGGTTGTGCTCTATGATGGATCGCCATTTTATCCAGACGGAAACGCGATGATGGACCTGGCTGAAACACACCGGCTAACGATTTTCGGTTCGAGTGCAAAATACTTCTCAGCACTCGAAAAAGGTGGGTTTAAACCCAAAGACAGTCATGATTTCTCAGCGCTGAAATCGATACTATCAACGGGTTCTCCACTTTCACACGAGAGCTTTGATTATATTTACCGGGACATAAAAGCCGATATTTGCCTCTCAAGCATCTCGGGTGGCACTGACATCATTTCCTGTTTTGCCCTTGGTAACACTGTGCTGCCAGTCTACAGGGGAGAATTACAGTGTATCGGTCTGGGAATGGATGTACATTTTTATGATGATGAAGGTAACCCTGTAACCAATGGACGTGGTGAACTGATTTGCAGATCCCCCTTCCCGTCCATGCCTGTTGGCTTTTGGAATGACAGTGAGGGCAAGAAGTACCACGATGCCTATTTTTCAAGATTCGAAAATACCTGGGCCCATGGTGATTTTGGCGAAACAATAATACACGGGCAAATTGAAGCTGAAGATCCCCCATATCAACGAAGTGTCGTGATTCATGGTCGTTCAGATGCGGTTCTTAATCCGGGTGGTGTAAGAATTGGTACAGCAGAGATCTACCGTCAGGTTGAAAAAGTCGAGGCCGTATTGGAATCCATAGCAGTCGGACAAAAATGGTTAGATGACGTTCGGGTAATACTCTTCGTCCGCCTCAGAGACGGCATTCACCTGGATGATGCGCTCACCGCGCAGATCAAGTCAACCATTCGACAAAATACGACCCCCAGGCATGTACCCGCAAAAGTAATTGAAGTTGCAGATATACCGCGGACCATCAGTGGCAAAATCGTTGAACTGGCAGTCAGAAATATTATTCACGGGGAAGAAGTAAAGAACAAAGATGCACTGGCTAATCCTGAGGCCCTCGATTTGTTTTCTGACCGTCCAGAGTTAAAAACCTAAGATCTCCAGCAAACCGCAACGCTAACAGAGCTATTTACAACCTGCCCATAGGTGCAAAACCCGAAGGGACAGCAACCAATACAATAAGGACAAACATGAAAAATACAGTTCTAATTACCGGCGCAAGTAATGGCATTGGCAAAGGATTGGCCTATGAATACGCAAAACGTGGCTGTGATATCGCTCTGTTAGCACGCAACGAAGATTCATTACAAAATATCGTTTCCGATATACAGAAGCGATTTCCAACCGTAAAAGCAAAGTACTATATTTTGGATGTTACTAAGACGGACACAGTTTTGACCACTCTTGAACAAGCTTTCGAGGAATTTGGCAAAATGGATATCGTCATTGCAAACGCCGGAATTGCGGGAGGCGGAAAAGCCGGATCCGGTAAACTGAGTGAAGATATTGCGATATTCGAAACCAACGTAATCGGCGCGATAGCTACGATTGATTCGGCAGTTAACCTGCTTAAACGACAAGGCGAAGGCCAGATTGTAGCGATATCTTCAGTTGCTGCATTTAGGGGTCTACCGGGCGCTGGAGCATATTGCGCATCAAAAGCAGCTCTAAGCACCTATATGCAATCACTACAGGCAGAACTCCAACCAACGCCCATTTCCAGCACCATTCTCTATCCAGGATACATTGATACCGACCTGAACAAAAACATGAAAAGCCGCCCCTTCCTGATCACAGTTGATGAAGCGAGCCCTATTATCGCAAACCTGATCGCCCGAAAAGTGAAAAGAAGCACAGTGCCCGTCTACCCATGGAAATTCATAGGCACCCTGCTTAGAGTCTTACCCGATAGTTTGTTTTCAGCCAAAAAATAACGCAGACCCCGGGAGGTCCGCCTGGGTACAAGTTTCAATTAATTATTGACCACCGGTCATTTAAGCTAGTATTGTGGTTGTGCCAAACATCTAACCCCTACACAACCCGACTCTCACTTTTAATAGGGTTCATGCATGATTACGCTTTATCAATACGAGATCTCCCCCTTCTGCGACAAAGTCCGACGCGTTTTAAAATACAAAGGACTTGAGTATAAAATTGAAGAAATATCGCTGCTAGACACCATTTCAGGTCGACTGAAAAAGATATCGGACACAGGAAAAGTACCGAGTATTGAAGTTGATGGACGACGAATTACCGATTCCACTGAAATCGCGCATTATCTTGAAGCTCATTATCCAACCCCGCCTTTGATACCCGAGGACAAACGCGAACAAGCACTTGTACACGTCTTCGAAGACTGGGCTGATGAAGCGTTATACTTCTATGAAATGCAGCTCCGCTTTATCGTTAAAGAAAATGCACAAAAATGGATACCTAAAGTCGCAAAAAATGACCCGGATTTTGTTAAATGGATTGCCCCTTTAGCCGTACCAGCCGCAATGGCAAAAGTGACTAAAGCGCAAGGTGTGGGCCGCAAATCGATCACCACAATCAAATCTGAACTCGATACCCATTTCAACTCGTTGAACAATTGGCTGGAAAATTCAGAATGGCTGGTTGGCGATAAGATCACACTCGCAGATATCTCTGTGTTTGTGCAACTTTACTGTCTGGTTGGCACTGAGGAAGGCAAAGCGATAATGGAGCAGTACCCGCGCGTTCAAGACTGGATGAATAGAGTATCAGAAGCTACCGAATAGTAGCGCACATGAGAGAAAACACGCTCCCACTATGAAAGCGGGAGCGTGGCAAAAGCCGAAATAAGCCGGTTTCCCGGCATCTCTACTTAGATGGGGCCGCCACCTCCACCTCCACCACCAGATCCAGAGCCTGAACCTGATGGAGTAGGCGTGGGCGTTGGCGTCGGTGTGGGCGTTGGCGTCGGTGTGGGAGTGATAGACGTATCATTGATCAGAATGGATGCCGTCTGACTTGTATCATCATCCAACGTAATCTTAACCGTCTCATTTCCCTCAGACGTCTGATCTGCTTTTATCGGTATATCTACCTGAGCAGCGTCACTACTTATTACCGCTGAAGTTGGTAGTATCCCGAGCGTATCATCCACATCATCAGTGGTGATTCCCGTCAACACGAACGTTACAGTCGTGCCGTCGCTTACACCCGTTGTGTTTATCAAGAACGTCGCAGTTTCACCTTCATTTACCGTCGTCTGATTCGCAACTACAGAGTACGTTGGAGACGGCGTCGGTGTTGGCGTCGGTGTTGGCGTCGGCGTCGGTGTTGGCGTCGGCGTCGGCGTCGGCGTCGGTGTTGGCGTCGGTGTTGGCGTCGGTGTTGGCGTCGGTGTTGGCGTCGGTGTTGGCGTCGGCGTCGGCGTTGGCGTCGGCGTCGGTGTTGGCGTCGGCGTCGGTGTTGGCGTCGGTGTTGGCGTCGGTGTTGGTGTTGGCGTCGGTGTTGGCAGCTCACCATCCGGAGGATTGTTATTATTCAAATTATCCTGGATTTCTTGATCAACAGCCTGGTTCACCGAATCTGTGGTCGTGAATTGTGTATTGAATTCACCACTATCCTGAATGATATTTCGAACCGTGTCTCCAGTATTTCCGTCATTAACCAGTTCACGAACGCGAGTACCAATATTTCCAATTTGATTGGAAACTTCTTTTACAACAATATCAAAAAGCGCTCGATTTTCATGATTATTGGTCGTCTCCCCTCTAACCTGGCGCACGGTATTCAGGTTCTGAGCAATAATGTTTGTAACAACCGAAGCAATTACTCTCAACTGATTCGCAGCATTAGCAACGCCAGGGTCACTTGAACCACTTTTTTCAACAAAGTCATCCGCCAATAAGGAAAGCCCAGTTCCCGCGAGCCCGAGTTCGTTCAATAACTGGGCTTCAAGATCTTCCAAAGTTGTATTTGGATTATCTTCTTGCCTGAGACGCAATATTGTTGTAAGCGGACTCAACACTTCACTGTTGGGTGGTGCTTGAATGGTAAAACTATTACCGTCATCTGCAGTTGTATCCGGGTCATCAATAAACACTCCGGGATTATCCATATCAATTGTCAAACCGGGGATGACTTCACCGACGATCGGCATATTCTCCTGTCGCGTCAGGGTGAACCTGGCCACACCGAACTCATCTAACTGTGTAACATTGGACTCCTCACCTTCATCACATGTCTTATTCAGGTTTGCATCATAACAAACTCTCAAGCCATCGAGATAACCATCAATGGCGATACCGACTAATTCATCCGGAGTCTCTCCACCGCTTGAATTATTATCGCTATCACTACACCCTAGTAGCCCCCCACCCAGAACAGCAGAAATCGCCGTACTGAGCACCAGTTTTTTGAACGCCATTTTTTATCTCCTATACTTTTCTCAGAGGGCTTCGAGTCAATGACTACACAAAGCGGGCTCTGTTTCATCACGTGGTAAATGATAGTAACTACACAAATCGCGGGACATCATTGCTACAACCCGTTCGGCGCTATCGGCGAGAACTAGAGACACCCCACATCCTCAGGAAATACTGATTCTTTAAATCACAAAGTATGGATTAAAATATACAAACTGCCAGTTATTCGAGCGCAAATCAGTCAGATTGGCTGATTAAATGAAAAAAACGTCTACAATGAGGGACGTGCGGCTAAAAATAAGAATTGAAAGTACGATTACCACTAACTTCATCTGCAGTTATCAAACCACCCAAACAGTCATGGACTACCTGTAACTTAATGTGTCACCACCTCATTCACATTGACCAATCAATCGGTAAAGTTACTACCTGCAGTGTCATAGCCGACCATACCGGCTGGAGGATATTTCACATCTTATTTTTGCGAGCGGGTTCTGCCCTTCAACTTACAGTTCTTTTTGGCCTGCTGTGCTCTTTGGATGCATATGCAGATCCCTGGCTTGATAACCAGGATGCTCGCCTCCGACACTCCCTTTATGTAGGCTTGGAGTATGGTGTAAGCCAATCTCCTGTTTCCACTTGGCCAATGCTTTGGGGAAATTATGCAGGACGGGCTGATTTCAGCTACTCACAACTACGCCATACTGAACATCCAGACGCATCCAACATTCAACAGGAAACCTTAAGTCACCTTCAGTTTACCGACAGACAAGCCCGCGGTGATGGCATTCAAATCGAAAAAAAGAGCACAATGGCCTCTGGTTACAACCTGAATCCGGGATTCTCGACACCATGGCAGGAGAAAAAAACACTTGCACTCAGCATTAGCTATAACAATGATTTCTCAGCCTCCCAGCTAAGCGTTGAAACAGCCGATGATCCATTCGACAATAAAAAATTTCGTTTCGATAACTCATACGTTTCGTTAGCGTTCTCCAATTGGGTCGTGGGTGCGGGCACACAGACCCAATGGTGGGGTCCGGGCTGGGACAACAGTTTGCTGCTATCGAACAACGCAAGACCTAGCCCATCCATATTCTTGCAACGAAATTACTCAAAGCCTGACCGAGATCCAGCCTATCATTGGACGGGTAACTGGCAATTAAGAACATTTATTTCCACGCTGGAACAGAGCCGGGAGGATAATAAGGATTTATTGTCCGGAGCCAGATTGAACAGCCGATTTGGTCAATCCCTGGAACTTGGACTGTCATATCTCATGGAATGGGGGGATAAGAAAAAAACTGAAATCAATCAGAATTCCCGCACAAGCAACAGCGTAAGCCGTTTTGGATTCGATATCAGCTACTCTGTGTCTGTACTCGACCAACCTGTTCAGATTTATGGCCAGTTTGTACAAGAAAATGATAGAGGTCAAAATAGTCACAACAACTACGAACTCGTCGGGATTTCTACACACTTTTCGTACGGAAAAAACCAATACCGGTTATTTCTGGAGGCAAATGACACCCGCAAGAATCTATTACAGCAAAATCAAATTCCAAACTATACTTACCGGGGACGGAGCATTGGCGCGACCTTCGAAGGTGCGCGACAAACGTCATTGGGGCTCTTTCGCTTTCACCCTGGTGGTTCAGAAATTTACTTAAAGTACAGTCAAATCCGAGATGGCAAACGAGCAATTAACTACGCCGCACCGGATCAGTTTGGCATAGTCTCGCTAACGTTTAAATTCCCTCTAATGAATAGCTATGTCAGCACTGCCGTTAACTATTCAGACAACGCTATCGGGCTCAAAAAAGACAATCAACGAGAACCTAAATTCTCAGCATCATTACAATGGCAATATAGATTTAAATAAAGGTGGACGATGTTTTCAAAGGGTGTGCTTCCATTCGCTAAAATACTCTTACTTGGTATTTCCTTTCTCGCGATCGTTTTTAAATTGCTGGTGGCACCAAATATTGCGTTAGCCATTACACCAACACAAGAACAACTCGCAAAATTCCGACAACTGCCTAAAAGTGAGAAGGAAAGACTTGCAAAGCTGGCCGGTATTGACCTTAAAACGTTTTCGAGTACGCAGAGCAATTTCACATCTCAACCTCAGGAAAACAAGATAGATGAACAAAGAGCACAGCCTGAACCAAAAATGCTGGAACCACCAGTAACACACCCCCTAGAAGAAGGTAATGGAACTGAAGCGCTATCCGATCAAGACAATCGAGATGCTGAATTACTGCCATTTGGATATGAGTTATTTTCCAACCCAATTTCATCCTTTGAGGCCCTATCTCAGGTTCCAGTCCCGATCGAGTATGTGCTAGGCCCTGGAGATACATTAAACGTACAACTTTTTGGACAATTAAATGAGTATTATGAACTAACCGTCAACCGGGAGGGCCAGATTCAGTTGCCCGAATCCGGCCCGGTTCCAGTATCAGGGATGAAATTTGAAGATGCAAAAGAACTACTCAAGAAGCAGATAAAAGAAAAATCTATTGGTGTGGAAGTAAGTATTAGCCTTGGTCGACTCCGTTCAGTTCAGATTTTCGTAATCGGAGACGTCGAAAAGCCCGGGGCTTATACTGTAAGCGCACTTTCGACCATGATGAATGCGCTGCTTTTAAGTGGGGGCGTAAAAAAAATTGGCTCGATGCGTAACATTCAATTAAAAAGAAACAGCAAACATATAGCAACTCTTGACCTATACGACTTGTTACTGAGCGGTGATGCAAGTAATGATCGGAGGTTACTCTCTGGAGATATCATATTCGTCCCAACAGTCAAAGAGTCTATCAGTATAAAGGGTGAAGTGAATCGGCCAGCCATATATGAGTTAAAAGGAAATACCACTATCGGTGACGCTCTTGCCATGGCTGGTGGCATGACACCTTATGCCTACCCCAAGCTTTCCTCAATTGAAAGATTCAACACAAAACATAGACGAGAAGTTGACACTCGTGACTTATCATCGCCAAAAAGCCTAAGCAGAAGTGTTTCCGCTGGAGACATCATAACAATAGGCAAAATGTCAGACCACGTTACAAAAGCAATTCATGTTGAAGGAAGCGTCCTGAGACCAGGCATATTCGAATGGCGTGAAGGTATAAGAGTTGGTGATATCTTACAGAATATCACCGATTTTATCGACATAAATGCAGATTTAAACTACAGCCTGATCGTCCGTGAAATAAACCCTAAACGGGATATCGAAGTACTCAACTTCGACCTCGGCAACGCAATTCTTCACCCCGCAAGTGAAAAAAACCCAACGCTGAAGCCAAATGATCGGATCCTTGTTTTTGATCGCTATGAACCCCGAGACGTATTACTCGCGCCAATCATAAAGCAACTTAAAAGCCAGACCAAAGCAGGAGAAAACACACAATTGGTCAAAATTGAAGGGGGAGTTAATTATCCGGGCGCATACCCTCTTCCACGCAACTACAGAATAAATGATCTGCTGACTGCATCTGGTGGAATGATCGACAATCAAGAAGGTCCTGACTTCGGAATTGTGGTTCGCCCAATAAATATCGCAGGCGACATAGAAACACTTTATATCGATTTAACGAAATCTGTTTTTGAACCACAATCTGGTGAAAACATATTGCTTCAGCCACAAGATAAACTCATCATTCTTACCAATAATCCACCAATCAGAGATGAAAAGATAATCGAGTTTGAGTCTGCACTGGAGTCGTCATACGAAAACAGGATGAATCCGACACGTCAAAATCAGATCAGATCAAATCAGATTGGTCAAAATTCACTAGGCACGCCCCCTACCAGATTAATATCCGAAAAAAACTCCTCCGAACCTGATACGCCATCAGAATACAGCCGTAATAGCTTAATTGAGCCCATATTGAACCAATTGAGCCGACAAGCGAGACGAGACAACCCTCTCAGTATTGTTGAAATAAAAGGCGAGGTTAAATTTCCTGGTCGCTATCCACTCGCGAATGGGTTGACATTAACAAATTTGATCAAGGCTTCAGGTGGGTTGACAGAGTCAGCCTATTTGCTCAGAGCCGAGATAAATCGTATGCAGCTTAGTCAAGAAGGCGCAGATATTGAGCATCTAACCGTCTCCCTTGAAGCCGCCCTCAAGCACGATGAAAAAAATACAAACGAGATAACACTGAATCCAAGGGATGTCGTATCGATCAGCAAAATGCCAGAATGGGAAGAAAACCGGGCGATCGAAATTGCTGGCGAAGTAACTTTCCCCGGTAGTTATGAAATTCATAAAGGTGAGACCCTTAGTCAAGTCATAAAACGAGCAGGAGGCATCACTTCATATGCCTACCTTAAAGGCGCAGTATTCACACGAAATCAACTACGAGAAAATGAACAACAAAGATTGTCTGAATTAAAATCTCGGCTTGACGCTGACATTGCAGCAGCATTACTAAAAGACAGCCAAGATAGTCCTAGTGGCACCAAACACGCTTTGGCTGAAGCCAAAGTACTACTGGAACGCTTAAACAAAATAGAACCGGAGGGACGCCTTGTCATTGATTTGGATTCAGTCGTTAAAGATCCAAAACATAATGATATTGTACTGTTGAGTGGAGATAAACTCTTTATTCCTCAATTAAAACAAAGTGTATCCGTTATCGGCGAAGTGCAATTCCCGACTTCGCACCTGTACGATCAGGCTCTCGACATTGAGAACTACATTGAGCGAAGCGGTGGCACAACTCCCAAAGCAGATGTAGCTAGAATCTACATAGTGAAAGCAAACGGATCAGTAATACTACCCAACATTAACAATCAGTGGTTCTGGCAACAAAGAGAAAATATTGAACCTGGAGACACCGTGGTTGTTCCACTTGACTCTGAGCGATTCAACACGATTACAGTCTGGTCTGACCTTAGTCAGATTTTCTACCAACTTGCTCTTGGAGCCGCAGCGTTGAACTCATTTTGATCGAGCAACTTTTCGATGCTTGATCTAAATCAATTCTCAAATGCCTCCCTAACGCTCACTGTGCTATATTCACAGTGAGCGGCCCGAAATAAGACTCAAAACTTTCAACTTTGACACCAAAACAATATTATTCGAGTGACTGACAATGAATACAGTGCACGCTACTTTGCCTCAAGACTGGATAGAGTGGATAAGGCTCAATACCGATAGAGGTTGTAACTTAAGTGAGATGCATCAAATACTGATCGACAATGGCTTTGACAATAGACTCGTAACGCAAACTTTGAATCAGTATAAAAACAATAGCGCACTCGATAAATCCAGCGAATCTAGGGAGGACTACTTTCAGTCCGTGGTCAAGGAGTCTCAAATCTTCCACGAGTGCATTGAAAGCCGCTTCATACTCCCCAATGCAAAAAAAATTAAAACAGATAGTGCTGAGCTTTACGTAGTTGAAAATTTCTTAAACAAAGAAGAATGTGATGCCATCATCAGTCGCATTCGGAGTAGCCTCAGGCGCTCTACAATCGTAGAAACAGCTGAACCAGATCAATATTTTCGAACCAGTAAAACTTGTGATCTAGGCGAACTTAACGACGAATTCATTAAAGCAATCGATGAAAGAATTTGTAGATACATCGGAATTGACGAAAGCTACTCAGAAGCCATTCAGGGACAATATTATGAGGTAGGAGAGGAGTTTAAAGCGCATACAGACTATTTCGAGGCGAGTGACCCCAGTTTTAGAAAAATCACAGAACATGCAGGTCAGCGCTCTTGGACTTTTATGATTTATCTAAATGAGACGAAGAGTGGTGGTGAAACGGACTTTTTAAAACTCGGCAAATCTTTCAAACCGTCTCAGGGAACCGCAGTTATCTGGAACAATCTAGACTGTTATGGAAAGCCCAATATCAATACCATGCATCATGCCAAACCTGTCTTAGAAGGGTACAAAGCAATCATCACAAAATGGTTTAGAACTAAAGGTAAAGGAGCTCCAGCTCTAAAAACTGACAATGAAATGCTGGATAACTACACCGATACTGGATTTAAGAAAGTTACAACTCCCCTAAACCTTCAAAAAGTACTTACCGTTTTCTATAAAAACAAATTAGAGCAGGCAACAGCGGAGTCACTCCCAGATTTTATAAAGGGAGATACGGAATCATCACCAAGTGACTTGATCCAGCTAACTAATGCAGAACGAGCTTATATACACGAAGAACTTAAATCTATTTGTGAAGATTGGTCCGGAGTTGCACTACAACCAACCTATGTGTTTGGAATTAGGAAGTACAATCACTCGGCCCAACTGAAATGCCATAGAGACCGATTGGAAACACACATAATCAGTGTCATTATCAATGTAGATCAAGAAGTGAAGGAAGATTGGCCACTCTATATTGAAGACAACTATTACCGCAAACACAATATTGTCCTAAAACCGGGGGAAATGATTCTTTATGAAGGTGGACGACTCCTCCATGGTCGCCCCACCCCTTTTAACGGCAAATATTTTTGTAATATTTTCGCCCACTACATCCCCGTAGGATTCCTTGAGAGCACACGATCATCACCTTTGTGATTTATGAAAAACGCTACTGCTGAACGAACACCATCTTCATGTCTACGGCGAGGCTCCCAACTAAATAGCTGCCTCGCCAAATCGATGCAAGGCAACCTGTGCGTAATATCTTGAAAGCCATTTCCGTAAAACTCTTTCTCAGTAACAATCTCTGGCTCGGGGATATCTTCAATAGAAATTTCACGCTGTTCTGCAAATATTTGCCTGGTTAACATTGCGAGATCCCGTACACTTGATACATTCTTGGGATCTCCAATATTAACAATGTGACCATTTGCGAGCTCTTCATTATTAAGTATGCTCATTAGGCAGTCGAGACCGTCCTCTACATGAGTGAAACATCGCTTTTGCTCTCCGCCATCCACTAACTGGATCGCCCTTCCCTCAATCAGATTGCTAATAAATTGTGTTAGAACTCGACTATTTCCGACACGCGCCGAGCCCATATTATCCAACTTAGGTCCAATCCAGTTAAAGGGGCGAAAACAAGTGTATCTAAGACCATAATCTCGACCGTATGCATAAATAATTCTATCAAGCAGCTGCTTGGAGCAGGCGTAGATCCATCTTGTCTTATGTATAGGACCATAAACAAAATTAGTCTTCGATTCATTAAACTCAGCGTCCTGGCTCATTCCGTAAACCTCACTGGTTGATGGAAAAATCAACCTTTTTTTGTATTGATGAGCCCAGCGTACAATTTTTAAGTTCTGTTCAAAATCGAGTTCAAAAACTTCCAAAGGATCAGTTACGTATTTTTTAGGCGTTGCAATAGCAACCAATGGAAGGATTACATCACATTTTTTTATGTGATATTCAATCCACTCATTATTGATAGCAATATCACCTTCGGTATAGTGAAAACGATCACTTTGCTCAAGATTTTTTATGTAAGAGCGATTGATATCCATACCATAAACTTCCCAGTTTGTTGTATTCAATATCCTCTGAGTTAAGTTTGAACCAATAAAACCGTTAACACCAATAATCAAAATTTTCATTATTCAAATGCTATCCTGCTTTTTAATTGTTATCCAAATACGTCTTAATCATTTGCATCCAGCCCACATTCCAAGGAGATGAGGACCAGTCACTGCAGTTCGCACAAGGTGACTCTGAATCAAAGGCCAGCATGGTGTGCTGAGTTCTTAACTGGCGCAGGCGATCACTGTGCCAAGCTTCATGAAGACTCATTGCACTCACAGCTCCCAATGAAGTTTGGTCTAACCAATCTACGGGACAATAGCGAATGTGACCCCGATAATCGATCACTAATCGACGCCACAGATGTTGACAAGGCCAACGCTGTAATTTCGAGAGGTTTGATTTGTCAGTCGAGCCGAGACCAGATAGACCCAGATTTGAATGCATACTGCGAACAGCCACAAAATCGACTCTATCTTTCCAGAACGCTTTAAAACGTTCGACTTCCGACTCTAGACCAGGCTCATTGATAAATGAAACAATTACTTTGAAGTTATTTTGGGGCGCAAGCTTAGTTAAATTGATAACATTCTTCTTAACCTCATCGAAATTCAGGCCACCCCTTCTTACCGAAAATGTCTCCGGATGATAAGCATCAAGTGATACATCAAATATGTCAGGAGGGCATTCAAGCAAATTATCCAGCTTTCTTCCTGACAACAAACTACCGTTTGTCGTCAAATTAACCTTCGGTATTCCCAAGCTTTTCGCTTTTTTTATCATTTCCGGCAGTCTGGGGTGTATTAAAGGCTCACCATCGCCAGTAAATCTAACAAGCTCAGTCTTGTATTGGGCGACTTCTTTGATGCTCTTCTCATACACATCCCATTGCAAGTAAAGCGGCTTATAGTTTTTATCGGATGCGATGAGACTTTGGGGGCAATGTGGGCAAGTTGCATTACAAACATTCACGATGTCGTACATGATATAATTTGGAAACGCTTCCTCTTTTGAAGAATCGAATCCGAAGTCATGCTGCAAGGAACTCATACTTGATCCTTTATAGGTTAATACCTATTCATTCTCGAGCCAAACGCAATCCAGCATCGAGCTCATGACAAACAGTCGAAATTTCCTGAGTTGAAATGTCTGGAAACAACGGTAAACTCAAAACGGTTCTGCCTAACTTTTCCGTGACAGGTAACTTAACGTTTGGGTATAGGTCGCGATAATAGGTCATTAAATGTACCGGCAAGTAATGAAGACCAGTTTGAATTCCCTTAGAACTGAGATATGCAATCAAACTATCTCTTAATCCAGGCTTGTCCTGAACTTTAGTGATAAGTAAATGACAGGCATGCTGTATTTCATGCACTGCGAACTTTTGTGCCACCTTAATCTCGGTTTGTAATTCATTCAGGTCATCAACATAACGTTGCACTGCCAAATTACGAGACCCTATGAATCTCGATAATTTTTTTAATTGGCCAATTCCAATGGATGCAGCCAAGTCTGTCATGTTATATTTTAGGCCAAGACTTAAGACATCATATTTTGATATTTTATTATTTTTATATGCGTCGTATGAATTTCGCTCTACACCATGATGTCTCAATTTCCGAATACGCATTAACCTTTTTTTATCCATCCCAGTAATGACTCCCCCCTCACCAGTAGTGATATTTTTATTTGGGTGAAAGCTAAAAACACATAAATTTGACTCCGAACCAATGGCCTTACCATTAACCGAAGCACCAAGTGCATGGCATCCATCTTCTATCACTACGAGACCGTGCTTGTCAGCTAATGAATACACCGGCCCCATATTGACAGGCAGACCTGCGAAGTGCACGGGGATAATTGCTTTTGTTCTGCGTGTTATTAGTGGGGCGATCAATTCAGCGTTAATGTTTAGGGTTTCTTCATCAACATCACAAAATACGGGCTTTGCCCCAAGCAATGAAATAAGATTTGGGGCACTAACCCAAGTAAAAGAGGGCGTAATTACCTCGTCGCCGGGTTGAAGATCCAACGTTAATAACGCGAGATGTAATGCAGCAGTGCCAGAAGTAACTGCAACTGACATTTCAGTACCAATAATCTTAGAAAACTCCCTTTCAAAAGCTTCGGTACGGGGGCCTGTAGCAAGCCACCCGCTTCGAAGACACTCAATCAGCTCACGCTCTTCTTCATCTGAAATGGTTATTTTAGAAAAGGGAATTCGCACCATCGAACCTCTAAAATTCTTCTACAAAACTTATTTAGCTTTCACAGAACAGTATAGTTAAGGAAAGACACGAACCCGCAACAAGATTTGAAAACAAAAAACCCGGCTAAAGCCGGGTTTTTTAGAAGCATCTGTTGAACGCAATAATTACAACAGAGATTCCAACTCAGGTAATGCTTCAAACAGATCTGCCACCAGACCGTAATCCGCAACCTGGAAGATTGGCGCTTCTTCGTCTTTGTTGATCGCAACAATGACTTTACTGTCCGACATACCTGCCAAGTGCTGAATCGCACCAGAGATACCAACAGCAATGTAAAGTTGTGGAGCAACGATTTTACCAGTTTGACCAACTTGCATATCGTTTGGTACGAAGCCAGCGTCTACAGCTGCACGGGATGCACCAACAGCAGCGCCCAGCTTGTCTGCAACAGCTTCAAGCAGCTTGAAGTTGTCACCGTTCTGCATACCACGACCACCAGAAATAACGATAGAGGCTGCAGTCAGCTCAGGACGATCAGACTTAGCCAACTCTTCGCCTACAAATGCAGAGATACCTGCATCTTGAGCATTATCAACAGCTTCAACACTTGCTGATCCGCCTTCAGCTGCAACAGGATCAAAAGCTGTTCCACGTACAGTGATCACTTTAACACTGTCAGCAGACTGCACAGTCGCGATCGCATTACCGGCGTAGATTGGGCGGATAAATGTATCTGCAGATTCAACACCAGTGATGTCTGAAATCTGAGCAACATCCAACAGCGCCGCTACGCGGGGCAGGAAATCTTTACCCGTTGTACCTGCAGATGCCAGAATGTGGCTGTAACCCTTACCCAAATCTGCAACCAGCAAACCCAGATTTTCTGCCAGGTGATGGCCATAGGCCGCGTTATCTGCAAGCAATACTTTGCCAACACCAGCAATTTTTGCTGCAGCTTCTGCAGCAGCTCCACAGCCTTCACCGGCTACCAGAACATCGATGTCGCCACCAATTTTTTGTGCAGCAGCAACCACATTCAGGGTAGCACCTTTGATCGCCGCATTATCGTGATCAGCTATTACCAGAATGCTCATAATTAAATCACCTTCGCTTCGTTCTTGAGTTTTTCAACCAACTCAGCCACATTCTCCACTTTAATACCAGCAGAACGTTGAGCAGGTGCTTCAACTTTCAACGTGGTAAGACGTGGCGCCACATCAACACCCAAGTCTGCAGGCGTTGTGGTTTCCAAAGGCTTCTTCTTAGCCTTCATGATGTTTGGCAGTGAAGCGTAACGTGGCTCATTCAAACGAAGGTCTGTCGTTACGATCGCAGGCAGATTCAGCTCTACCGTCATCAAACCACCATCGATTTCGCGAGTAACTTTAACTTTTTCGCCTTCAACGTTCACTTCAGACGCAAACGTACCCTGAGGCAGACCTGCCAATGCAGCCAGCATCTGACCGGTTTGGTTATTATCACTGTCGATTGACTGCTTACCTAAGATAATCAAATTAGGTTGCTCTTTGTCGACAATGGCTTTCAGAAGTTTAGCTGCAGCCAATGACTGAATTTCTTCTTCTGACTCAACATGAATACCACGATCTGCACCCAGTGCCAACGCAGTACGAATTTGCTCTTGAGCGGCTTTAGGACCGATGGATACTACAACGATCTCACTCGCAATCCCTTTCTCTTTCAGGCGAACCGCTTCTTCAACCGCGATTTCGCAGAAAGGGTTCATAGCCATTTTTACGTTAGCCAGATCCACACCAGTGTTGTCAGGCTTCACTCGAACCTTGACGTTGTAGTCAATTACTCGTTTAACAGCGACCAGAACCTTCATAGATTCCTCGTTTTAACAATGAATTAATAAACAGTTTAAGCTGACACGCGAACAGGATTAACAAGCCTGATTCTCGCAAATTTCACTCAACGGAAATACATTTTGATCTTCATCTCCTGATGCAGAGTGGAAGACATGCACTACCTAAAGAACTGAAAAACCGGAGCAGATGCATCAGCTTCAATCGTCAATACTTAAGGTTAACGGAACTTAAGATCAACGGAGACTGACTCGGTTTGCATGGCTGAAAAGAAACAACCTATCAATCCGGGATGTTCATCTCTGTACATTTAACAAATAAGAGCACCCGATCTGTAATCAAACTGAGTACACGTGATGGTTAGCACAAGCGATTGACACAATTATTGACTATGCCACATAAAGCCTGAAACCGCTGCAAAATGCACAGGTGTCAACACAATTTACAACATGCAGAGCATGCAAAGCGCCATAATACTGACCGCAAAACAGCGAATGGTCAATACTTGAAGCCGTTTTTTGTAGTTTTTTTCAGCCAATTAAACAGGGCAACCTAGCAATAAATGATCAATTTGATCGTGTTGCAATCAATTCACGATCATACAAGAACGACTCAAAGCAAAAGGGCTTGTTGCTCTCCGAGGAGCATTGAATAATCTATTGGATTCCATTCAAAATGGCTTGTGACTGAGTATTTTTCAACTTAAACGTTCAAATAACGTTCAATCAAATTGATCATTTATTGCTAGGTTGCCCTGGCCAATTAAATCTTACTATTGTTATTTTTTAATAAAGATTTCATGAAATTAATAAAATTCAAACAAACGTATGAATGAAACAGAAATTTGCTATCCTAATATGCCTTCGAAATATGTATAATGCGCCATTTGACGAACGGCGCCTGTCTTCACGCAAGTATAAGACAGGGTGGCAATGAACATAAACGTCGATTTATAAATACAGCAAAGCAGCACCATTCCATTGGACGGAGTTGGCCGGGTTAAACCCCGATGCCATTAGAGCAACAGATAAAGGAACAGGCACCGCGTGTTACCCGTTCTCTCGACCAGAACAACGGTACCCCGCCAACTACTCGCCTGAGTTGCTGCAATAATACTTAACATTATAGTGATGCACGAGGAGATCGATTGTGGAACGTGAATCTATGGAATTTGACGTCCTAATCGTAGGCGCAGGGCCAGCAGGCCTTTCAGCAGCTTGCAGAATTCTTCAACTGGCTCAGGAGTCAGGCGAGGAAATGAGTGTTTGTGTAGTGGAAAAAGGGTCTGAAGTGGGAGCCCACATTCTAGCCGGTACCGTATTCGAACCAACTGCATTGAATGAACTCTTCCCCAACTGGAAAGAAATGGGTGCACCACTTAATACTCCGGTTACCCGCGATGACATTTTCATTCTGCGCAATCAGGAAAATGGATTAAAGATCCCCAACGCGCTCGTACCGCGAAACATGCACAACCATGGCAATTACATCATTAGTCTGGGAAATCTGTGTCGATGGTTGGCGGAGCAAGCCGAAGGCATGGGTGCAGAAATTTATCCAGGCTTCGCCGCTTCCGAAATTCTTTATAATGATGATGGCAGCATTAAAGGAATCGCGACCGGCGACATGGGTCTCGATCGAGAAGGCAATCCAAAAGATTCTTTCATGCCAGGCATGGAATTACACGCAAAATACACAATCTTCTCTGAAGGGTGTCGAGGCCACCTTGGCAAACAATTGATCGAAAAGTTCAATCTGAATGAAGGCAAAGATCCACAACATTACGGAATTGGAATCAAGGAACTCTGGGATATTGATCCTGCCAAACACGAACCAGGACTAGTGGTTCACACCACTGGCTGGCCACTGAACGAAAGTGGAACAACTGGCGGATCTTTCTTGTATCACCTGGAAAACAACCAGGTTTATGTTGGCCTCATTACTGACCTGGCTTACTCAAACCCTCATGTTAGCCCATTTGAAGAATTCCAACGTTTAAAACACCACCCTGAAATCAAGAAATATCTTGAAGGTGGCAAACGTGTAGCATACGGTGCGAGAGCAATCACCAAGGGTGGCTTCAACGCATTACCTAAAATGAGCTTCCCTGGCGGACTACTTGTCGGTTGTGATGCAGGCACATTGAATTCATCAAAAATCAAAGGCTCTCACACAGCAATGAAATCCGGCATGGTCGCAGCAGAAACTGTTTTTGCAGCTGTGAAATCCGGAACACAAGGCGCTGACCTTCCCTACGAGTCCAACTTCAAGGCATCATGGCTGTACAAAGAGCTTTATGATGAGCGCAACTTTGGTCCGGCAATGCACAAATTTGGCAACATCATGGGTGGTGCCGTTGCGTTTTTCGAGCAGAACATTCTTCGCGGCAGCCTTCCAATTACATTCCATGATACCAAGCCAGATTATCAGGCGATGAAACCCGCGTCGGAATGCAAGCCAGTAACCTATCCAAAACCGGATAACAAATTGACTTTTGACCGCCTGTCTTCCGTATTTCTATCAAATACAAACCACGAAGAAGAACAGCCTTGTCACTTGAAATTAAAGGATCCAGACTTACCCATTCGGGAAAACCTACCCAAATTCGATGAACCTGCGCAGCGTTATTGCCCAGCCGGTGTTTACGAAGTTGTTGAAGGCGATGATGGCAGCAAACGTTTCCAAATCAATGCACAAAACTGTGTGCACTGTAAAACGTGTGATATTAAAGACCCGGCTCAAAACATCACCTGGGTAACGCCTGAAGGTGGCGGCGGTCCAAACTATCCGAACATGTAGGGATAAGCTTGGCATTAACAAAAAAGCGGCGAAAGCCGCTTTTTTTATGAGGTGTCGTCAGTAATTAAAAACGCCCTGCCCTAAACAATCCCCAAAGAATAAAACTGACCCTGACTGAACACACCCAAATGTTCTTCACCATCAATTATTTGCGCTGACGCCAATTCAACCAATTGATAGTATGCCGGCCTGGATACCAATGCGAGGAGATTTCGTCGCACGGTAATTACTGGAACACGCTCTTCACCCTCCCCGTACAATGCGATTGGGTGATCACTTCCGACCAATAACGCTTCATCTGTATTCGTTTTTAAAACAATAAAGTCGACCCCTCCAACATCACATGACTCAGGAGAGGATGCAACAAATGGAAATCCATCCACCTGAATTCGCCACTTCTCAATCGGTGTAACCAAGTAATATTCATCATCTTCAAAAATAAGAATAGAAGAAAACAGGTTTACCAACTCCTGTCTTGCAATAGGATTCCCTTCAAAATACCAAACCCCGTTTGCGTGAATATGAATATCAATGTCGCCGGAAAAATCTGGATTCCATTTCTCTACAGGCGGGAGCTTAGCTTCAAAGTCCGCCCCCAACTGCTCAGATAACCGATTCAGATCAGCACTCTTGCTCATATTCCACTACTCCTCAATTATCGACATTACAGACCGCGCTGCCATTCCTGCCTTAACGGAATCGCTCCTGGCTTGTTCAACGCCAGATCTATTTTATTCAATATCTCAGCCTTATCCTTTCCTAGCACGCCCTTTAAAACCAGATAATTAGAAGCATGATCTGACCGAAAGACAGTATCGTTCAAATCCAGATTGGCAATCAGAGTACGGATCTCCTGAAACAATTCTTGCTGCTGCAATGGCTCGAATTGACCAGCAAAACCATCTCGGAAACGGGCATCTCCCATTGGAAAGGAAACAACTAAAGTTGATACGTATTCCGGCTGAGTTTCGTTCATTAGTCTCGCGCTGTTTAACGCGTGTTGTTCAGAAAATTTCCGCCCTCCGAGGCCATTTAAAATCATAACAGATGACTTTATGCCTGCAGCTTTGAGTTTTAATAATGCCTCTTTGGATGTTTCGAATGTTTCGCCCTTTTTAACACACTCAAGAACCTTGTCATCACCCGATTCACAACCGACATAAACCATTTTCAAACCCAGCTCTTGTAATTCCCGGAGCTCTTCAATAGTTTTATTCTTGAGATTTCTTGGCAAACAATATGCTGTAGCACGCTCTAGCTCTGGAAAATACCGATTCAAGCACAACAATATTTCTTTCAAGCGCCGAAATGAAAGGGTCATTGCATCTCCATCAGCCAGGAAAAATCGACTAATACCATCAAATCGTTCCGCCGTTTGTGCAATCTCTGCTTCCAAAACTTCAAATGCTTTCGGCTTGAACTTTTTTTGGGCCGCTGTGTACATATCTCGAGTATAACAATAAAAACCATACCAAATAGACCTAAGCCACTGATATAAATCGAAGTTTAATTGGTACATATACCATTTAGATATACTAATAAAATTCATAAGTCACAACCCTCTCTGCCACTCCTGCCTCAAGGGAATTGAACCTGGCTTATTTAAAGCCTGATCAATCTTATTCAGCATTGCCTGCTTATCTTCGCCAAGCGTTCCTTTTAAAACCAAATAATTGGAAGCATGGTCCGATCGAAAAACCGTATTATCCAATTCGAAGGTTGAAACCAGAGTTTGAATTTCTTTGAATAATTCTTCCTGCGACAGTGGCTCGTAATCACCATCAAATCCGGTTCGAAATCTTTCTTCACCCATAGGGAAGGATACGACAAGTGTTGAAACAAACTCAGGTTGAGTTTCGTTCATTAGCTTAGCGCTATTAATAGCATGCTGCTCCGAGAACTTTCTGCCACCCAAACCATTGAGAATCATAACTGAGGATTTAATTCCAGCAGCTTTAAGCTTGAGAAGAGCGTCTTTCGACGTTTCAAAGGTCTCACCTTTTTGAACACACTCAAGAACTTTATCATCGCCGGATTCGCACCCAACATAAACCATGGTAAGCCCAAGCTTTCTAAGTTCGGTCAATTCTTCGATAGTTTTCTTCTTCAAGTTTCTAGGTAAACAATAAGCAGTGACTCGTTCAAGATTCGGAAAGTACTGATTAATTTTTTCTAGAATTTCCTTAAGCCTGCGGATAGATAATGTCATCGCATCACCATCAGCAAGAAAGAAACGCTGCATACCCGGCATTTGTTTTGCCACGGATCGGAGATCCTTCTCTATCTCAGAAATGGGCTTAGGCTTAAATTTCTTCTGAGACTCTTGGTACATCTCACAGAATGTACAAGCATTATATGAGCAGCCATTGGTAACTTGCAGTATAAGAGAGCGAGCCTCTGACGGAGGTCTAAATACTGGCTCAATGTATTCGATAGGAAAATAATTCATGCTAATAAAGTACTTCTTTGTTTCAATAGATTAAATTATACAATATCAGAGAACTTATTCACCCTGTTGGACCTCTTTCTTATAACAAGAAAAGGGGGGAGATACAGAGATAAAGCCGATAGATGAGATGAAATGAGAACAAGAACAAGAACAAGAACAAAAGAGACAAATAGAGACGGGGAGTTACTTGTCGAAATAATTGGGGCTCAATTTAAAGTTATCCAGGACGCACTGCGAGCACTGGTATATTTCCGAGTCATAAGGTCCGAATTAGACACTGACAGCAAATTCTGGATTTCCACTGGTAACACTCATTTACAGTCGTTTGTCACTGACTGGTCCAAGTGCTTTGGCAGTAAAAAAGAAGATACTCACCGGAGCAAAAGTGTTCAAAATCGCCAAGACTTTAGGCGAAGACTAATGCTTGATACTGGACTCAACGGTCGTTCTATTAAGAATTACGTTAAGTTAATGATATCTATCAGAAACCAGGCATTTTCACATACGGATATTAGCGCTGCAGATGTTTTCGTACCCAATTTGGATAAAGCACAGGAATTCTTGAAAAAACTTCACGAGCAACTAAGGCTTGAATTGCAGACACTGAACAATCTTACAACTCCAGTTATGTATAAAGGCCCAGGCTGTATCGATATGTGGCTATCCAACCTGGAAGAAGAAGCACGACAAGTAATAAGTTCAGCTATGGAAGCATCTGCTGATGTAAGTGAGCATCAATAATCTCGAGACTTTGCTTTGCTAGAACAATACCTATTTTGTAAAAGTCAGCACTCAACCTGACTCATTGAAAAATAGGTTGCGACCAGAGCGTACAAATACCTAGTCGTGATGGTGCCAAAACCTGCCGTTGAAGAACATTGACGAAATGGCCTAGTTGTCCTGATTTAAGGATATAGCAGGATTTTGACTTTGAGCACAAAGCACTAATTTAAAGAATGCCCGACTATTTCTTAGGCGCAAGGAAGCTCGAATGTTCTATTTGCTATTTTGCAACATTCGCAGACGCTCTTCGAAATCTTCTTTTTCAATTTCGCCCCTCGCAAACCTGGCTTTGAGAATTTCAATTGGGTCTTCTTCTGAACTTGATCCCGAACCAAAGTTATGGCCCGTTAACCATTTAAAAATTAATACGCCAACCACAGTAATAACGGCAATGAAAAGTACCATCATAAAAGGCCCCATCATCATTCCGTAGCCTTGCCACATCATATGCGGGCCATAATGATCACTACCTTCATGCGCAAACGAAACCAAAGGTAGTCCAAAAACAAAACAGGTCGATAAAACACGAGATAAATTATTCACTCTTAGGACTCCTTTACTCGCCACTTTCTGGAAAACCCGCACGCATAAAGCTTACAATTTTCCATATTTCGTCTCTGGTCAGTTGCTCTTTGAATCCTGGCATTGCCGTACCAAATTGCTTACCGCCTTCGGAGATTGACCACATCATGTATTCATCTACCGCCATCGGCATTTGGATCATGTAAGCTAGTAACGCGGGAGAAGGGGTCAGGTCTTTACCAGCCTCTCCATCACCTAAGCCATCGACTCCGTGGCAACTGGCACATTGTTGCTTATAGAGTGAAGCACCTTCCTTTAAGCTTTTTATGCTAGATGGGATCGGATTAATGAGACCACGATATTCATTTGGGATACCTGAATGCATAAAGGTCCAATGCCTTTCCATTCTTTGTCGTTCCATGGGGCCCATCATGCCATGCCCCCACATTCCTCTTTTCATCCAATGAGGGTTCCACATGTCTCTTTGGCCAGACATCATCCCAGAATGGTGCCCGTGCATCATACCTTGCTTTGTTGAGTTTTGGTCTTGTTGTTTACTATGCTCAGGATGGGCATAAGAAAAAGAAGCCAGCATCAATGAGATGATAGCTGCTTGGACCAATAAAACAGTTTTCTTTAACCTAAAAACAGCTTTTATTTCTAGCATAAGCTAATCCCTCAGTTTGTTTAAATAAAATGTACATGAATCACGCAATTTATGCTTAGGGCAATACTAAAAACTCTCCCTGCTCAATCCTGACCCAGCATCATCATATCAAATGCATGACGATAGAGTTGCTTAAATTGGTCAATAAAACTCAACTAATGTATCCGATATTATTGGATAGAGTCCCAAGATGATACGCGTAGGTTATCACATCACAAGGCTCTTATGACGAGAGAATTGCTGCGGTGATTTTTTAATGCATGTTGCTAAACAAAAAACCGTTTAGTCTAAGCTCTTATCATAGGTAGAACATTAAGCAAAAAAGCAGGGTAACTTGATGATATTAATATGGATTCATCCTGCAATAAGGTAGATTGTTAGTCGTCAAACACACTACCGACCCTAAAGCAGAATGAATCAGCGTAAATTTACCACATTTCTTGAAAAACTCACCCATTCCCTCAACCCAGAAAAAATTACTGAAATCGCTAAACAAGAAGATTTCTGTGTGCGGCAGAGACGAATTACGCCTTTTAATCTAGTCACATGCCTGGTTGCAGTGATGGCCTCGAGCACCATAGAAAGTGTGGCAGACATTCAGCGGCGGTACTGCGAGTGGTCGGAGAGCAATATCTCTTATCGGGCCTTTCACAATCAATTTTCGAAGCCCGAGTTTCCTGAGTTTATGCGCGAAGTACTGTCATCACTCCTCACAGATTGGTTGCAACCCTCTCTGGCTTTTCCAGAAGGCCACTCTTTTCATCAGTTCAAACAGATTCTGATTCAGGATGGCAGCTCGTTTGCTGTGAAGGACTCGTTGAAGAAATCGTTTCCTGGTCGTTTCAAAACCATCAGCCCTGCCGCTGTTGAACTTCAAGTGACCATGGATCTTCTAGCAGATCAGCCCTGTTCTATCTCGTTGACCCCCGATACCGCCAGCGAGCGGGACTACCTCCCTGAGCCCCAAACGCTATCCGGGTGTTTGTTGCTGCTTGACCGGGGGTACTTCGATCTGGAGTGGTTTCAGAACTTGCAGGATACTGGAGGGTTTTATATCGCGCGGTGTAAGAACAACATTAATCCAGTCGTCGAGGCTGCTTATCGAGAAGATGGAAAAATGCTGAAGCACGTGAAGGGAAAGCCGCTGAAAACAGTGCAAGGCAAGCTGTTCAAGCGACAACGTACGGAATTAATTGTTTCCTGGAAAAAAGGAAAGCACACAATCACCGCAAGATTGGTTGCTTGTTGGATCAAGCGGGAAAAGAAATTCTCCTGGCTGATAACCAACCTTCCTCAAGAGCAGTTTTCTCTGGACGAGGTGAGTGAGGCTTACCGGCTTCGCTGGCAAATCGAGTTGTTATTCAAAGAGTGGAAATCCTATGCCAATCTACGGTGCTTTGATACCGGCAAGGAATCAATAGCAACCGGGCTAATCTGGGCGGCGATTACGGCGGCACTCATGAAGCGTTTTATTTGCCACAGCGCACAACGCATACTCGGCAAAGTGCTATCCACTCGAAAAGCTGCGATGTGCTGCACAGTGACTTTTTGCGATACGATGCTCGGCATCATGCGCGTTGACCGAAAAGCAACTAAGCTCAATGCGCGCAAATTGATTAACTTTCTTGGGCGTTATGCTGGACGTGCTCACCCCAAAAGAGACTGTGATTCGGGTAAATTCAGTTTGGGTCTACAGCTCTGTTAGGTGGCTTAATGTTCTACCTATGATAAACTATTAAATGAACTAAACATAAAATTGCAGCACAGCGTAGGCCGCCAGGTTGAGCTACTCGGAAAGATCAAGGACGAACTGCGCCGTAAAGAGCAGAAATAGGAAATATGCGGTGATAGACGAAGTAAAATTTAGCAATCTCACTCCAGTTGAGTACGACAAAGGACTTGAAAACTTCAATTTGGTCACGACGCCTTTAGATAAGAATGTCAAAATTGACGTACAAATAATTGGAAGCTCGACCGGGGCATCCCTGATTTCTAGATACAACTCTGGTAGCGTTCTCGAAGAATTCCAAGCACCCAAGGACATCTTCGGCCTTGAACTCCCATGCTATGACAAACATTCCATAAACACATATGTCAATCACCCAGAAGGCCACAACCAGAGTTTTATAATTTCTCAAGGAGAATATGCAAGATGGGAAATACCTGATCAAGCGACCTATCAATGCATAGTTATGGACACGTCATGTCTTTCAAACCTAATAACACCAATAGAACAAGAGTGGCTTTACCACAATCGAAGCACTATCAAGAGGCGGGACTTTGAAAGTACCGAGCTTTTTGCACTCTCAAGATACCTTAAGTATATTAAGGGTGACACAAGTCGATTCGAGCCAAACCATATTTCAAATATTTTGGACAGCTCTACCATCTCGCTTATCAGCAAGATTCAGGACAACTATTCAGGCATACAACCCACAATAAATACAAGACAGAAAATTCTGAACCGGTCTCTAGACTATATATCAAGCCAATATATGAATAACATTTCTGTCGCCGAAATCGCGTGCTATAGCAACACTACTACGAGAAACCTTCAATTGGTTTACAAGCAGCGGTTTGGTTGCTCCCCCATGTCGGTACTCAAGCATTATCGATATAGACAACTTGCTAAAGAGCTTCAACAATACAGCACAGTCCGCGAAGCAGCTTCTAGAGCAGGGTTACACCACATGGGCAGACTCAACCAGGAGTTTGAAAGTATCCTTTCTCTCAAGGTCAACGAGATGGCAAGCAGACTAAGCAAAATAAATAAATTATGGATCAATAGTAATTAAAAAATCTTAGCTATTTTCCGCTTCGGAACCAGTATTTGAAGCGACAACTCTACCTTTGCCCGATCGCTTTCCCACATACATTAACTGGTCTGCCATTTCTATCAAATCATCTAGGTTGTGACTACTAGCGCAATCACTAGTGATTAAGCCTATACTGGCATCAATTTTCTGAGGTAACGCAAGTCCTCGTATCTTATCTCTCAGACGTTGGGCAGATATTCTAGCTGACATGACTGACTCTATGTCGCTCATAAATACCACGAACTCATCACCACCAACCCTTCCCACAATATCACTTCGCCTAACAGTTGATTGCAGCTCTTTTGCAACCATTCTCAAAACCCTATCTCCCTCTATATGCCCCAGGTTGTCATTCACCAACTTAAAGCCATCTAAATCAATAAATAGCAAAGCAAACTTATTCCCTTTTCGTTCACATGCCTGAATCGATTTAGACGACATTTCTTTAAAAAGAAATCTTTTTGGCAAACCTGTAAGCTCATCATAATAGGCATTGATACGCAGAACAGAGCTAGAGGAACTAAGTATGGTGGCCAAGGCATATTCGGAATCAGCACTTTCCAAAGCAGTCAAGCCTATTTCTAAGTTCAACAATTCACCATCGCTGGCAACACCACTTACCAATCGCCCTTTATTCATAGCCTTTTCATCCTTAGACGAAAAGTATCTGGCAGCGCAATCAGCGTGAGCACTCTTAGCTTCTGGAGGAAGTAATATACTCAAACTTTGGTTAATCAATTCAGATTGCTCGTATTTAAAGAGCTTTAGAAGCGTTCTATTTACATAGCGAATATATCCTGCGTTATCTATAACCAATATACTCACTGGCAGACTATTTAGAACTACTTCTCCAGGGATCGAACCAGGAAACTCCATCGTCTATTAACCTCTAACGAACAATTTAATGAATCTATTATCATGCTAGCAGTTATAGACAGGTTACCTTCATTCTATTCGTTTTATGGACATAACTTTTACTGATTAACCCAGATACCCTCTTGAAATGGATGACCCGCTTCTAAGAACATAGCTTTAAGCCTTCCTGACTCGAGTAGATCAATGATCTTTCGATCATATATTTCTGCAAGCTTTTTAGAAAATGGCTCATCCGAAAAAGCAATATATGCGTTCTCGCTCCACAACACATTGACCTCAAAATCACTAAGGTCGATATAGTCAAGAGACTCATAAATTCTTAACTCAGTTAATGAAGAAACTAGAACATCGGCATGCCTATCATTTTTTAGCCTATTCCAGGCAATCGGAAAACTATTGAGTGCATCATATTTATATTCCAATTTCTGTAACTCAGGCCTCTTGTTGTAAGAATATCCTCTTACCCACACTAAATGCTTATTAGACAATGACTCCAGACCATTCCATTGATACCTTTCTTTCTTATATATCGCCCCTGTCTGCTCTACAAATAAAGGGTGTTTAGGTCTAATCATTCCATCGATGATGTTGTGCTGTATATTCCCGAGCATCATGTGGGCTTTCTTCTTCGAAACAAGGAGTTGAGCTCTTTTCCAGGGAACAAAGGCGATTTTTATCTTATACTTTTGAGAGTCATATACTGCACCCAATATATCGAAAATGAGCCCACTACCATCCGCGTTTGTATAACCTTTGTACTCAGGTGTAACGACAGAAATCATGGCTCTTTCTTCTGCATAGGAGAAAAAAGAAACAAAAGAAAGCGTTAAGCATAAAGCATGGATAAAAGGCATTATTCAATTGTCCTCATACATTCAGGCGCTGAGTCGGCTATTCACAAATACTTTTAAAAAACTTAAATGCTCTTTGTCCTCATAGCCAATAACTACCATCCAAACGAACATCATCCCCGCTCCCAAATGTCCACATTAAAACCAGTCTTTTGAACATTTCACTGAACCAGTTAAGAATACGAATAAGCTACAACAGCAGACTAAAAGGAGGATGCTGGAACTTGGCACTTCTCCGATTTCCATCAACTCCTTAAATACTCAATCTATAAAGTAGTTTGGATGCAATCCACAATATGCGCAATCAACAATTATCCAAATAACGAACAATCCAAATTCGCAACCTTCATGCGCACTATATTGAACAAAGTCTAGTATTTCATTTTAAAAAATATAAAACGAAACTCATTCGCTACATGCAAACTTTTGGAGTTCTAAATGTCGAAAACCATATTGATCGTTGATGATTCTGCTAGCGTCAGGCACGTGGTATCTGAAGCACTATCAGCAGTCGGTTATAATGTCATCGAAGCTGAGGATGGCAAAGATGGCCTAGCCAAACTCAATACACGCCGAGTTCACCTAATTATCTCAGACGTCAATATGCCCAACATGGATGGCATTTCAATGGCAAAAGAGATTAAACAAAACCCCCAACATAAGTTTACTCCTATAGTAATGCTAACTACCGAAGGCGACGATAAGACAAAACAAGCTGGCAAGGCCGCAGGTGTTAGGGCATGGATGGTTAAACCCTTCAAACCTGAACAGATGATTCAAGCAGTAAAAACTTTGGTACCTTAAGATGTTCCGTTTTGAAGTTATAGAAACAGAAACACATAAGGAAGTATCAATTGGTGGCGAGCTTACAATTTACTGCGCTGAAGATTTATTCACAAATTATGTTAAGTCATTTTCGACCGATAAGCATGTCTTACTAAGACTAGATGAAGTGGAAGAAGTTGATACTTCTGGGATACAGATCTTGCTCATGCTTAAAAAACAAATCAAGAGTAAGGGGCACAATATTTCATTGGGACCAGTTTCTAAATGCGTTGAACGATATGTGAGCCTGTTCGATCTAACATCAAGATTCGATGCGGCTGATTGGCTATGAGTTAGGGTGGATATTTAAGTGGAATTAGAAGGTGCACTAGGTACTTTTTACGCTGAATCTCAAGAGCTTCTAGAATCTATGGAAGATGCTTTACTTCGACTTGATTCGGGCGAATATGATAGTGATGTATTGAACGAGATTTTTAGATCAGCGCATACTATCAAAGGGTCTGCAGGTATTTTTGGTCTAGATCACATAGTAGAGTTTACTCATGTTGTTGAGAACATTCTCGACCGTGCCAGAGATGATGAAATAAGGCTAGAAGAGGAACTTCTTAACATCATATTCAAATGTAGAGACCACATTGCGGAGCTAATTAATCACGACCTTGAAGCATTTAATGACTCTCCAAATCTAGCTCAAACAGGAAAGCAACTGCTCGATGGTTTGATACCTTGGTTTAAGTCAAATGACGCCGATATACATGAAAAAAAGATAGTCGACAAAGTGGGTCTAGAAACAGAAGGAGCAACAGGAGACTGGCATCTTTCTCTTCGCTTATCTAAAGACTGTTTGCGAAATGGAATGGATCCCATCTCATTTCTAAACTACCTCAGTTCAATTGGTGAATTAAGGCAGATTATTACGCTCGAAGATTCATTGCCCGATATTGAAGAATTTGATGCTGAAACTCTATATCTCGGTTACGAAATATCTCTTCAATCTAACTCCAGCAGAGAGGAGATCGAAAATACCTTCACATTTGTTAGAGAAGACTCGGAAATCCGAATTATCCCACCTAACAGTACAATCGAGGAGTACATAGCTCTAATTGAGGCGCTACCAGAAGATGACAAGCGTATAGGTGAGATTCTAGTAGGGTGCGGTGCCATTTCAAGCGAGACTCTCTGCAAAGCATTGCAAGTCCAGGAGAATGAGACCAAGAGTAGCAATCAGAGCCGTAAAATAGGTGAAGTGCTTGTTGAAAGCAGTGGCCTCCCAGAGAAGGTAGTTAATGCAGCAGCAGAAAAGCAAGAAGATACGAAAGAAAGAAAGAAACCTTCTTCACAGTTAATACGAATCGATGCAGACCGCTTGGATCACCTAATAAATCTTATTGGCGAACTAGTGATCAACCGACAAAGGGTAAACCTATTGGCAGGAGAAACGCGCCATGAGTCTCTTATCGAAGCTGTTGGTGATTTAGAAAACTTCACTGAACAGCTACGTGATGCAGCACTGAATCTGCGGATGGTTCAAATAGGCTCGACCTTTCAGAAGTTTAAGCGAATTGTTCGAGATACTGCACAGGAACTTGGCAAGGATATTAATCTAATACTAGAGGGGACTGAAACGGAACTAGATCGCCTAATGGTTGAAAAACTTGGTGATCCGCTTACCCACATCATTCGCAATGCCATAGACCACGGAATTGAAGCCAAGGAGCAACGTCTTGCAAATGGTAAAAGCGAGACTGGCACTATTAAAATGGCTGCTTTTCACGAAGCAGGCAGCATAGTGATCGAAGTGAGTGACGATGGAGGAGGTATAGCTCCTGAAAAAATTCGAGCCAAAGCTGTCATCAAAGAAATAATCTCCGAAGATGCAAATTTATCAGATCAAGAGTTATTGCATTTGGTGTTTCATCCAGGTTTTTCTACCGCCGAAAGTGTCACTAACCTTTCTGGTCGGGGAGTTGGAATGGATGTAGTGAAACGAAATGTCGAAGCACTTCAGGGCACTATTGATATTAACAGCAAGGTTGGCTTTGGCACTCGATTTCAAATTCGATTACCTCTAACACTAGCTATTATTGATGGGTTTCACGTTCAGAGTGGAAACACACACTTCATAGTTCCTCAATCCTCTGTCGTGGAATGTACAGACCTCGGATCCCACGAAAAAATGGAAAACCGCAACTGTATTAACGTAAGAGGAGAAATGATTCCCTTTATCAAACTTGGGGATGTTTTCAAGATTTCACCATCTGAAGGAGAGACCGCAAGCTATTTGTATAGAGAAGGTAAGTCAGCCTCTTCGCATACAGAGAATTTAGTAATTGCGCGCTACGGCGAATTTACTGCTGGTATTGTCGCCGACCAACTCCATGGAGAAATTCAGACAGTCGTCAAGCCGCTAGGCCCAATATTCAAACCCCTTAGAGGAATTGGCGGATCAACCTTACTTGGCAATGGTGAAATAGCTTTCATACTGGATATCCCCCAATTGATTGAATCAGTGATTTCCAATGAAGGTACAACGTTCACCGTAAACGAATGAAATAGCTATCACGTAATTACTATAGGAGTTCCGTTGTGTCAAAAGACTCTAGCCCTGACAGATCTATCGACGAACCTAAAAACAGAAGACAGTTCCTTACCTTTTGTTTGAATAATGAATATTTTGGTATGGAACTACATCAGACCAGAGAGATACTCGAGTACTCAGATGTCACAGATGTACCTTTGATGCCAGGTTTCATGAGCGGAGTAATAAACCTTCGCGGAGAAGTGGTACCAGTCATTGATCTTGCAATCAGACTCGGTAGAGATCCAATTAAACTGCACAAGCGAACATGTATTGTCATCATTGAACTCCACAGTTACGAACAAAAACATGTGCTCGGCTTACTTGTCGATTCGGTAAGTGAAGTTGTTGAACTTGATACCTCTGATGTTGAGGAAGCACCTGCTTTTGGTGCAAACATACGGGCTGAATTTATCCTGGGCATTGCCAAAAAAGAGGAGCAATTTGTGATCTTATTAGATGCTGAAAAAACATTGTCTCCTATCGAGTTGGCCAGTCTTGTAGAAGCAGAGTTTCAAGCGACAGAAGATTAATAAAACGACTTAATAAACTTGAATAGAGGACACCGACATGTTAACAAAAATAGGACTCAAGATAAGAATAATTTTCTTAGGATTGTTAATCACCTCAGCGCTTACTTTTCTGGGCGTGACATCGATTTCTGAACTAGGTGAATATCATAACTCGACTAAGCGAAATTTTGATGCTGTGACATCCAACGTCGCTATACTGAAGGAGGTCAATCACGCTCACCTTGTTTTTAAAACACAAGTACAAGAATGGAAGAATGTGCTACTTCGTGGCAATGACCAAAAGCAATATGACAAATACTATAAGCGTTTCCTGAACTCTTCAGACAAAGTTCAAGGCGCTTTATCAAAAGCGATTGAGCACTCTCAAAGCATTGGCCTAGATACATCAAAGTTAGAAACAGTTAAAAAGAATCATGCCGATCTGCGCACAGCCTATACCAAAGCCATCAAGGAATTTGATGAGAAGGATAAATTAGCTGGGCAAAAAGTTGATAAACTGGTCAAAGGTGTAGACCGACCTACGAGTCAAACCATGAAAGAGGTAACAGAGGAAACGGAAACTGCTTTCTACGAGTTAATCGAAAGCACCGGCGTATCAATGGAATCTGATTATTCCGATATAAAGCAGGCCTCTATAATAGTGATGGTGATTGCGTCAGTTTTTGTAATTTTGGTTATGATCTGGATCTTTTGGGATCTTCTAAAGACTCTAGGCGGTGAACCAAGTTATGCAGCTCGAGTAGTCGACAGCGTAGCCAACGGCAATCTTGATATCAGGATAGATCTACACCCTAAAGATAAGCGTTCCTTGCTTTTCAGAATCGACAACATGAAAGAGCAACTAACTCAGGTGATTCAGGAAGTTCGTTCTTCAGCCGATTCACTTGCATCTGCGTCAGAAGAAGTCAGCTCTACATCTCAATCTTTAGCTAAGGGCGCTTCAGTTCAGTCAGCGAGTGTTGAGCAAACATCTGCTTCTGTTGAAGAGATGTCAGCATCCATTGCTCAAAACAATGAGAACGCTAGTATTACCGACGGCATGGCGCAAAAAGCAGCTAACGAAGCAAAAACCGGTGGCAAAGCAGTTTCTGAAACTGTTGAAGCTATGCAGAAAATTGCAGACCGCATCAGCATTGTTGATGATATTGCCTATCAAACGAACTTATTAGCTCTCAATGCAGCGATAGAGGCTGGACGAGCAGGAGATCACGGAAAAGGATTCGCTGTAGTAGCCTCTGAAGTTCGTAAGCTTGCCGAGCGTAGCCAGGTTGCAGCCCAAGAAATAAGTGAATTGGCGAAAGAGAGCGTTAAGCTTGCTGAGTCAGCAGGAAATTCACTCGAAGAGATAGTCCCGTCCATAAACAAAACCGCCGACCTTGTTCAAGAAATTGCCGCAGCATCTTCAGAGCAAACCTCAGGTGTTCAACAAATAAATTCTGCGATCAGTCAAGTTAGTCAAACGATGCAACAAAATGCGGCGGCTTCAGAAGAATTAAGTTCTACATCCGAAGAAATGAGCGCACAAGCTATGCGCTTACAAGAATCCGTTAGTTATTTCTCTCTAAATAAATCTCCCAAGTCTTCTCAAGCTCCTTTTACTACTTCGACACAGAATCAAACAGAACAATCAAACGATTTAAATAGTCATCGACCTGGAAACCCTCAAGATGAGGATGACCAGAACTTTGTAAGTTACAGCTAAGAAACATTTTGATGCGTTTGCATGAGGCTAGCAACCAGTTAAATATACCAAGTATAGAAGAGTTTTGCTTATTCCAGCAATTTATTCTCAAGGAGCTTGGTATATCTCTGCAACCTCAAAAAAGAGCAATGCTTGGCCATAGGCTTTCCAAGAGATTATGTCATTTGAAGCTGGATTCGTTTAGGGACTATTATTCATTGATAACCGATCGCTGTAACTCAGATGAAAAGCAAATTGCACTCGACCTCATTACGACCAATGAGACCTACTTCTTTCGAGAACCGAAGCACTTTGATTTCCTTTCAGAAATGATACTACATACTTACCCTAAGACTCGTCCTTTCAGGGTGTGGAGCGCTGCCTGCTCAACTGGTGAAGAGCCCTATAGCATAGCAATGTTACTGGAAGATAAGTGCCCCGCCACGTGGTCATTGTTAGCTACAGACGTAAATTGCACCGTTCTAAAAAGCGCAAGAAGGGCTATATACCTGGATTCTCGCATGTCAGAATTGTCGCCACAATATAGAAGAAGATTCTGCCTAAAAGGGCAGAATGCGTTCTCGAACCATCTTCGAATCTCTCCCGATTTACGGACAAAGGTACAGTTCAGACACCTAAATTTACTAGATGATTTCAAAGGTATAGGAAAATTTGAGCTAATTTTTTTGCGAAACGTACTAATCTATTTTGATGAATCACTTAAACGCAAAATTATTCTAAAGATAATGACTCATCTGGTTCCAGGGGGATATTTGTTCGTAGGGCACTCTGAAAGTTTTCACGGTATTCATCCTAAGCTAAAAACAATACAGCCCGCTATCATGCAATTTGAGCCAGATATTGCTTCATGATTGCGCTTACTAAATACGTTATATCCCATAGAACAATCTTATGACACTCAGACCATATGTTAATACTCAGGCTTAACTACGAAATTTTGAAAGCCTAGGAGTCTGTCGGATTATTCACATCAAATCGGTTAATATAGAAGATCCCAAAAACACAAATAAGACGAACAAATATGGCTGTTCAGTTTAAACAATTAGACAGAAAAACTCCTTATTTACTACCCCCAAGCGTACAAGACTATTTGCCCGAAGATCACTTGGCCTGTTTTGTCGTTGAAATTGTCGAACAACTGGATTTAAGCGCATTCACTGATGTTTATTCTGGCAGAGGAAAAAAGCCTTATCATCCAGCCATGCTGGTCGCACTATTATTCTATGGCTATGCCACCGGCGTTTTCTCAAGCCGGAAGTTGGAGAAAGCAGCATACGATTCCATTGCTGTGCGCTACATCTGCGCAAATTCTTATCCCGATCACGACACGATTGCCACCTTTCGCAAGCGGTTTCTAAAAGAAATCGAGGGATTGTTTGTCGATATTCTACTAATCGCTGAAACGATGGGGTTACTGAAGCTGGGCACTGTAAGCCTTGACGGTACTAAAATCAAAGCCAACGCCAGCAAGCACAAGGCACTGAGCTGGGAATATGCCAACAAGCTGGAAGAGCAGCTTAAGGCGGAAGTTGTAGAACTGATGCAAAAGGCTGAAGAGGCCGACAACGCTACGCTACCTGAAGAGATGAACGTGCCTGAAGAGTTGGCGCGCCGCGAGCAGCGATTGAACACCATTGCGCAAGCCAAGAAGAAAATTCAGGCCCGCGCCAAAGAGCGCTTTGAACGTGAACAAGCCGCATATGAAGAAAAGGTGGAACGGCGCAAATGCTATGAGGAAGAGACGGGAAAAAAGCCTAGAGGGCGTCAACCTGTCGCCCCTTCTGAAGGGCCGCTGCCCAAGGATCAAGTTAATCTAACAGATGAAGAGTCGCGCATTATGCCGACACAGGGCGGCTTTGAGCAGGCTTACAACGCTCAGGCAGGTGTTGATATTGAAACGTATCTCATTGTGGAGCAGCATCTGAGTCAGTCCCCAAATGACAAACTGGAAGTCTCTTCCACGCTGGAGAATCTTGATCAGTTACCGGAGAGCCTGGGGGCGGTTCGTCAACTGCTTGCCGATACGGGTTACTTTAGCGAAGCCAATACCGAGAAATGTGAATCGGCAGGTGTTGAGCCCTTAATACCCGAAAAACGCCATCACCACAATTTGCCGCTTAAGGAACGCTTAGCCGAAGATCAGGAAGCGCCAGAGAATCCGACAGCAGTTGCGGCGATGAAACACCGCTTGCAAACCAAGGCAGGTCGAGAGGCATACGGCCAAAGGAAGTCCACCGTAGAAACGGTCTTTGGAATAATTAAGCATGTTCTTGGTTTTCGTCAATTTTTACTGAGGGGTTTTGATTCAGTGCAGAGTGAATGGAGTTTAGTGTGTCTCGCTTGGAATCTGAAGCGAATTCATGCGTTAAAGGTGGCTTAAGGTCGTAAACAAAAGCTTTGTAGGAAGCATTTTTCGTTTCCAAAGCTATCGAAAAGCCCCGGACTTAGATATATGCTCGATCAACTAAAATTCAACCGGCTATGTGACTGAGGATGGTTTGAGTTTTGCCAATCCGACAGACTCCTAGCAACCCTTTTCTACAGGCATGAATTATGAGTATTGAAGTTTTAGTTGTTGATGACTCTGCTGTTGTTCGGCAAGTAATAAGTAAAATCTTGAACAAAGCTAAGGATATAAACGTTTATGATGTCGCTTCCGATCCTGTCTTTGCCTTAGGGAAAATGGAGAAAAAATGGCCAGATATCATTGTTCTAGATATCGAAATGCCACGTATGGATGGCATCACTTTTCTCAGAAAAATAATGATCGATAGGCCGACGCCAGTGGTAATTTGCTCTTCATTGGCAGTGAAAGGTACCGAGCTAAGCTTGAATGCGCTAGCAGCCGGAGCTGTCGATATCATTACCAAGCCAGAACTAGGTATAAAGGGCTTTTTGGAAGATGCGGAAAAACAAATTCAGCATACTGTGCGCAACGCCGCAAAAGCTAATGTAAGTACGCGTGATGCAAAGCTGATTCGCTCAGTTAAGACTAAACCACCTGAAGAAAATATACTCCCTGATCTAACAGGCATGTCGAAGACGACTGATAGAGTTATTGCGATTGGAACATCAACAGGAGGAGTCCAAGCTCTGGAAGTAGTGTTAACAGCCCTCCCGAGAACATGCCCCGGCATCGTGATTGTTCAGCATATGCCAGAGAAGTTTACTGAGGCTTTTGCTAATCGACTTAACAGTATATGTGCAATTGAAGTAATAGAAGCCCGTTCTGGAGATAGAATAATTCCAGGCCGAGCTCTAATTGCACCGGGAGGTAAACACATAGAAGTAGAACGTTCTGGAGCACAATATATTACCAGAGTCTTTTCGGGTCCGGCCGTAAACCGGCACTGCCCTTCAGTTGATGTATTGTTTCGGTCCGTAGCCAAACATGTAAAACAAAATGCGACGGGCATCATAATGACGGGAATGGGAGATGATGGCGCTCAAGGTTTGCTAGCCATGCAGAGCGCCGGGGCACAAACAATAGCTCAAGATGAAGCATCTTGTGTTGTATTTGGAATGCCAAAAGAGGCTATCAAGCTTGGGGCGGTAAACTTTGAAATCAGTCTCGACCAAATTGCAGATAAAATATAAAGCTAACTGAATATATAAAAGTTAAAAGATTAGCATAAAGGATTTGAGGCTTAATTAGTGGATTGCCGGTTTGGCTTATGAGGCTCCTCATTCTCTTGAGTGCCATCTCAATTGACTTACCTGTAGCTATTCTATACAAGCCAAAATCTCATGCATCTTTACCTCTTAAAATAGAGACAATCGGCGCAGTGCTTTAATGCTAGTGGGGAAGAATTCCATTCTCAGAAGAAGATATATCCGTAACAGGGGCAACTATGAGCGATATAGATTCAGATAATGATGACTCGTCAGTAGAATATACATTGGATTTTTTGGTGGGATTAAGTCATTTGTTCTTGCGACATTCGAAATACCACTATCTAGGGTCTGATATGAATGTGAACGACTTTTGACGGCCAATACATCTGTTGCAATAACAAGACATTATCTGCTATCAGAGCTATAGCTGACCTTTCAAAAAGGATTAATAGACGGCCGCTTTGTGAAGCAACCTGCCATCCGATATAGAAAAATATTAAGTTATTACAGACGATAATTTGGAGTTTGAAGCTAGGGATATGTTCAAAAACATCAATAAAAGAGATCAGCTTATATGTATCGCTGCAGGGAAAGTCAGCAAGACACCCACCTTCTTTGTAAATAAAAAGGCCCTGGAGTCGTTTGGTCCAGATCAACTATACCAGCTTATTGTCGACGAAATTAATAAGGCCAATTAGCATAGAGTTATTTTCGAGTTGCGCCTCAAACCGTTACATTAATTAAACCACCGGGGCGATATTCTAGGTCAAAAGAAGAAGTATTGTAGTCATTATCGGCTCTCTCACTTTCCTCCGTGGCGGCGATAGACCGATATTTCTCTGTCAATGTACTCGATTCTATTTGCTGCCCTATCTGGGCTACTTGGTAGTCTTGAGGGCTTGGGTCTGAAGGCGCTAAAGCAACTCGTTGTATTAGCTTGGCTCTGAGTAGTTTAGTCTCGGGGTCGTTGTCTACAATATTTGTTCTTATCTCAACATCACCGCTTGATGTGTAAAGCTGTCCATCGGGAGACATCGTTTTCTGGATGTTCGATGGACCAGTTATGCTTCCACCTATACTTTTGTGGGCGCGAATGTGCGCATTGACTGCTTGTTCCTTTTCAGCTAGCTGTTGTGACTTAGCTTCGGAAGACGGGACTTTTGTGAACTGACTAAACTGAGAGATTTGCAAAACAAACCTCCTTATTAAAGCGCTATATAAGTCTTAGTATAGACCTGCCTGATTAATATTTGTACAGGTTTCGGTGAATTTTGTTTTTCAGTTGTTCGTTAAGTCTCCTGGATTAAGAGCTGAGATGAATCTTGCGCCTGCCTTCAGTAGAAAATTTTTACAAGGCATTCTATTTATATGAGCTATAAAAGGTCTATTTGTTATGAATTAAGTGATTTCCAACGAAATTGCCGATAACGATAAAGCAAGTTGGCGTACCACCAAACACCGGGCGTTAAAAGACCAGCCTCTATTTCTACCTCATCGGTGTATAAGCTGGTGGCCCCTTTATTCATAGATGATATTTTGATCCGGTGCTTCCATTTGGAAACGATACCACCTTGCTCTTCAGTTATGATTTCTAGTTCAGTATCGCTTACCTTTAAAAAGTGGATCTGATGACTCCACGCGGGAATTAGCCCAAAAAATCGTAAGCGGCTGATGACAGTCGTACCCTCAACCCACTCAGCTGGAAAGTGATCGCTGTCAGAAAATGATAGGAGTCCTTTTGTTATGAAGGTCAACGTACTGCTTTTCTTAACTAGCTGCCATGCGTTGTCAGCTGAAATATTAAACTCTGATGTAATAGTAGCTTTCACTAATTTGCCCTTGTTTACTTGACGGAGCTTAGATGATAAAACCTATAGCAGCTAGAGGGTCAAGTATTTAAGCCTTTTGGTGATTCTATGTGTTTAGCCAGCTAAAGCGAGCAACCGAAATGAGCCAAACAATTAGCAAACTGGCAAAGAAGTTCAATATAAGTGTAGAAACCGTGCGCTTCTATGAGCGTAAGGGGCTTATTACGCAACCTGAAAAGCCAACGGATGGGTATCGTCACTATCCAGAAGAAACTGCTCATCGAATCCGGTTTATCCAACGCTCTAAAGATCTAGGATTTACCTTAGATGAAATTGCTCACTTACTAAGCTTAGCGGACTCACCTTGCAGCCAAGTGCAAGCACTTGCTGAAGATAAATTAGCTATGGTGCAGTCTAAAATGAAAGGCCTTAAACGTTTGGAAAAGGCACTCGAGGCTTTGCTTTCGCAGTGTAATGAAAATGATGATGACACTCATTGCCCCATCATCGACTCTCTCCAACCTTAATATCATTTCGCGTCTTGACTCCGTACCTATATACGGAGTTTATAATTTTCAATAAGCAGAATGAAGCCTTTAAGCGGAGATGTTTATGTTCAACAATCACACTAACTGGTCGATTATAGGAGGTGTTGCGGCTGCAATTGGTGCCAGTTTATGTTGCGCGGGGCCACTCATTTTACTGTCTATTGGTGTAAGCGGAGCCTGGATTGCTAATCTAACTGTCTTGGAACCTTACAGGCCTTATTTTATTGTTGCTGTAGTCGCATTGTTAAGTTGGGCAGGCTGGCAAGTGTTTAAGCCTATCTCGCAGTGCAAACCTGGTACCGCATGTGCTTTACCTGCAACCCGTAAAAAACGACAGCTTATATTTATACTTGCCCTCATTGTAGCAGTAGGGTTCGTCAGCAGCCCTTATTGGATTCCGTTGTTTGCCTAACTAAAGAGAGACACTATGAAAAATCTAATTGTTGTATCACTCGCGTTCTTGTTTAGTAGTTTTGTGCTAGCAGAAGAACAAAAGACAACTCTGCATATACCTTCGATGAACTGTAGTATGTGCCCCATTACGGTCAAAAAGGCACTAGAGAATGTCAAGGGTGTATCCAAGGCTGAAGTAAGCTATGACACAAAACAAGCCGTCGTTATGTTTGATAACAAGCAAACCAAGATCGAGACACTAATCAATGCAACGACGAATGCAGGTTACCCATCACAATTAAAGGGGGAGGTTTCTGATGAGTAATTCCGTCGTCCTAGAATCAGAACTGACCTGTCCCGAATGCGGGCACAAAAAACTCGAAACCATGCCGACTGATGCTTGTCAGTGGTTTTATGAATGCGAACAATGCCACACACTATTAAAGCCGAAAGCTGGAGACTGTTGCGTCTATTGCTCATACGGTACTTTGCCTTGCCCGCCAATACAACAAGATCAAAGCTGTTGTTCATAAAGTTTATAAGTGATGGTTCCCCAATAGGTATAGCTTTGTGCTCTTTTCGTAAGTCTGCCACACGCAAATTTTGGCTGAATAATCCCTATCTTTATATGACTGCTCAGCGGCAACTTTGCGGACTTTTAAGTCAGCGACGTATTGTCTGGCTATGTCGAACCCTGAATTCAAAACTGTAAGATCGGGTTCGAGCCGATACAGAGAAAGGTGTTACAGAGAAAGGTGTTACAGAGAAAGGCTTGATAATCGAGTTAGTTAGGCTCGATTATCAAGAAAATGTTCACCCAAGAACATTCTGAACTCTATTGGCGGGCTAGGTCTCTGTCAAATATTTCTGATCTCTAGATAGCCCTAACACCCTTTTACTAACCATTGTGGCACTCTATCGCTCAGAAAAACTTTTTCATCCTCACTCAAATACTCTATTACTCTTTCCGGTTGTTGCGACAACAGAGGGGCTGGGTGCCTGTAGTATGAGGCCCCTATACCAAAAAGCTCCTCCATTAAAAGAAGCGTAATTGATGAGGTTTGCGCCTTACCTTTCTTCATGAATGGTCTGATCCGTTTCCCTGAATCTTTATATTCCAGGTGAAACTGATAGGCTTTCTGGATAAACCGCTCTAGGTTAGCTCCACCATCACCTTTCAAGTAGTAAAATCTATCTTCGATTGGGTCTGAATCATTCACTGCTCGCCATAGCAGCATGAATGTCTCTGGAATACTTCTTTGGCTCAAGATTTCCACAAGATACTGGTAGATCGCATCACAATTTTTATAATCTGAAATATCTAATGAAGAAAGCTCTGTTAGAAACATCATGCATTCATCGACTAATACCTGAGCCAGTAGTTCCTCAACATCTACGTTTCTAGTTGACGCATGCTGCTTAAGATTCAGACCTTCGATAAGGTTCTCAAAACACTCTCTATCGTTTTTGATGGCCAATCTTAGTTTGACATCAGGGCTCAAGAAGCCAGGCTGAGTTGTTGATACAACATCTGTCATTGTTTCTGTATGTACAATGCCTTTGTCAATCAACTGAAAAAGAAATTGATCCGCTAGAACTTTGCTTGGCGTAAAAGTGTAGGCTCCAATTGCATTTCTGGTAAAGGGTCGGCCGTCAGGAGGGGCTATTACCAATAACGCAGCTAGAGTGATCTTCTCGATAACCGTAAGCGTATTTAAATCACCAGACATACAGGCACTCTTTTCATTCTTTACCAACTGATTTAAACCCGCGTTCACATCGGAGGCCTCAACTTTGCTTAAGTCCCCTCTTTATTATCCGATGAATTAACCTTTTACAGATATCGAGCTCAAATTGCGGATTATAATCCGTGGTTATTTAATCGTAACCGGTTAACGAACCACACCCTCGTCAGCTAGTCGTGAATCCACTAAAGTATTCCCATCTAGGTTCCAAGGCAATAGTCTTTCGTAATCATCGACGGACTTGGCCTGGGGCAGCTCTTTCAAAATGTGGCGTAAGTAATGATAAGGCTCCAAACCGTTCGCACGGCAGGTTTCAATGATGCTGTAGATGCCCGCACTAGCATGGGCACCTTTTTCAGAGGCTGAAAAAATCCAATTTTTTCTTCCAATAACAAAGGGACGAATTGCATTTTCTACTGGGTTATTGTCGATAGGCAGTCTGCCATCATCACAATAGCGCATCAGGCGCGACCAGTATTTGCTCGTATAGTGGATAGCTTCACCCAGTTTACCTGTTGGGGTGACGGTGTGAATGGCGTCATCCAACCAGCATTTGATTTCTTCAAGCACTGGTTGCGATTGCGTTGTTCTTAGCTGAAACAATTCTTCTGAATTTAAGCTTTTGCCTTCCTTCTCAATGGCATAGAGTTGACCGATTTTATCTATCATCCAATCCACTTTTGATGGATGCGCCGCCACTCCTTTCTTGGGTTTCGGTTGTGCCTTTTTGGCTTCGATAAACTTTCGACGAACGTGCACCCAGCACGCCATCAAGGTAATGCCTTTTTCTCTGCCCACGGGTTGTTTAGCAACCCTCTTAGCTTCTCTATATGTTTTGTATTTATTACTCAATTCAATTTATCCTTTTATCGATTGTATGTGTGAGTGTGGACTCTACATTCTTCAAGTGAGCCTGAACTTGCATATTGGTAAGCTGCGTATAAACTTCCTGACTCTCAATGCTCTTGTGATGCATCGCAGAGCGTATTACTAGTGAATCAACTCCGCTGCCTGCCAACGCCTGTCCATACGAATGACGATGGCCATGAGCCGTGGTACCGGCATCTTTAGAAAATGGCAAACCAATTCTGTTTACTGCCCGTTTAAGTGATTGGTTATACCCGTTGACCGATTGCGGTGCTCCAGTTCTCGTTGTAAATGCAAAGGGATGATTTCCTTCATCGGAACTACGCTGATGACTAAGGTATAAACGCCACAGATCGTTGAAGGTTTTACCAACTGAATACGGAAACCAATAAACAACGAAATAGCGATGTTTTTTACTATTGAGCAGCGGGTCTTTCCATCCAGCATGCATAGACTTAGACTTCGGGTACTCATACCGTGGTTTGAGACCATACTGACAACTTAGGATTTCTCGCCTTGAGCGACGGCTCGATACATCTTTACCCAAAGCCGGATGATACACTTTCACCAGTGCTGACATATTATCCCAAGGAATGATATCTTCAACCCATAAATGCAAACATTCACTTAAACGCAAGCCACCGTAGTGCATTAACATTGTTATCAATACATTCTTTAAGTCCAGCCTTTCATGAATTAAATCACTTGTTTCGCACCCATATCGAACAAACCCATTCCACAATAAATCATCTATTTTCCCTTCCGGAAATGATTTTGTGTCATCGTTTTTTTCTATACAGGGCAACCTAGCAATAATTGATCAATTTAAGCTTAAATATCTGAATTTAACTCGTTAATTGTTACACTCCCAACAAAAAGGGAGGTAGAACAATGGAATTAGCTGCATTTAGCATCATTTCGGATCCTCGAAATGATAAAAACCAAGTGTATTCTCTGGATAGCCTACTATTGATCATATTCGCATCGGTACTCAGCGGCTATGACTCCGTTGATGAGATGTGTGAGTTTGCAAGACTCAAGTTAGATTGGTTCAACAAATTTGTAAAACTGGAGAGGGCTCCGTGCCCTGAAACACTGAGATATTTACTGTGTTCAATAAAGCCGCAATCGCTGATAGATGTATTTGATGAGTTTGCCAAAACGCAAAAATATTGCAGTGACGGAGATTGTATTGCAATTGATGGCAAAACAATGAAAGGCACTGCGACATCGTCTACAGAAGCGCTACACGTTATAAGTGCCTGGTCGTCACAGTACGGAATCACGCTAGCGGCACTTGAATCAAAAGGCAAAAAGAACGAAATAAAAACGATTCCAGAGGTTATTGATCTCCTTGATGCACGCAAAGCTGTAATAACAACGGATGCAATGGGGTGCCAAAAAGCTATCGCCTCAAAAATAATAGAGAGTAAGAATGACTATGTTCTTCAGATAAAAGGTAACCAGAGACGTCTGTTTAATGAGATAAAAGCGTTCCATCATCTCCAATGCAGAGAAGGCTTTGACGTGGTCTAATAGATTTGTACACACCAGTTAAGAGATAATCCTCAAAACTGGAGTGAAAAATGGCTGTAAGAAAGAAGTACTCAAAAGAATTTAAATTAGATGCGATTAGCTTGGTAATAGATCAAGGCTATTCGAAGGCAGAAGCGGCAAGAAATCTTGGCATTAATCCAAATGTGCTTGGACGTTGGATTAAAGAGCATGAAAATGATGACGGTCATGCGTTTCGTGGAAATGGAAAACTGACGCCTGAGCAGGAAGAGCTTCGTCGTTTGCGAGAAGAAAACAAACGACTAAAGATGGAGCGCGATATATTAAAAAAAGCGGCCACCTTTTTTGCCACGGAAGCAAAGTAAAATACGCTTTCATCACCCAGCATAAAAAGGTGTGGCCCGTTGGCATTATGTGCCAGCAATTGGGTGTAACGCGCTCAGGCTATTACAGCTATTTACAGCGTCAAGACAATAAACCTGATGATCCGACTCATTCGGAGATGATTGAGTGGATACAAGATATAGCCAAATCAAGTGATGATACCTATGGCTATCGCAGGATGAAAACAGCATTAAATGTTTTGGGTTACCCGGTTGGCCGGAACAAAACCAGAAAACTGATGAAAGAAGCGGGAATAAAAGTCAAACACAAGAAGAAATACAAAGTAACGACAAACAGCAACCATAAGCAGCCGGTTTTCGATAATCTTCTCGATCGTGAGTTTGCTGTTGAGCAGCCTGACCAGGTCTATGCGTCCGATATCACATACGTCTGGACACAGGAAGGTTGGTTGTATTTAGCGGTAGTGATAGATCTTTACTCTAGAAAAGTAGTTGGATGGAATATGAGCTCACGCATGAAAGCGCAAATGGTTTGTGATGCGCTCAAAATGGCAGTTTGGCAGCGTCGCCCTGAAGCTGGGCTAATACACCACTCTGATCGCGGCTCACAGTATGCCAGCAGGGATTTTAGAAAACTTCTTAAACTACATGGTTTTAAAGGCAGCATGAGTAAGAAGGGTGACTGCTGGGATAATGCCGTCGTTGAAAGTTTCTTTGGCACTTTAAAGCAGGAGCGAGTTCAGTGGAAAAGCTATCAAACAAGAGCTGAAGCTCAGCGGGACATCCTGGAATATATTTCTGTGTTTTATAACAATGAGCGGCTGCATTCGTACCTCGATTACAGAAGTCCGGTACAGTTTGAAAAAGAAATGGTTGAATTAAGAAAAGTAGCTTAACTGGGTTGTACAATTTTGCTTGACCACGTCACTTCGACAATGTAAGCATTGAAACGTATGAGGAAATTGATAAGGGTCACGGGCGTCTTGAACAACGAAAATATACCCACTTTGCTTTGACCGATTGGGTAGATAACAAAGCCGAATGGCGAGGGCTAAAGTCAGTTATTCTGGTTGAAAGGAAGCGCACAATTGGAGTATCGATCCAAGAACAATCGTCATGGTATATCTCTTCACTTCAAGTTAATGCCAGGAAAGCAGCGAAGGCTATACGTTCTCATTGGCAGGTTGAGAATCCATTGCATTGGTGGTTGGACGTTGTTTACGGTGATGACCATAGTACACTTCATTCAGCAAACGGGCCCCTAAACTTAACCATGATTAAGAGGTATTGCATGAACTTGTTAACTAAGGACAGCACGATAAAACGGAAAAAGCACCGAGTTATGGCTTCTGCCGTGGACGATACCTTTCGTGAAAAATTGTTATTTGGTTAATTATTGCTAGGTTGCCCTGTTTTTCTATAACTGAAGATGTACGCGGCGTAACATAGCGAGAACTTTCGTTGGCAGGTTTATTACTCCACAAATGGGCGAGAAAAGCCCTTCTCTTTTTATGTAAATGTGCGGCTAAGTTCATCCATTGTTCATAGTTTGATGGCTTAACCTTTGGGTTAATTTGAATATCTTTGTTTTCATTCTGCTGGGCAAGCCAGTCGGAATACTTAGTAATAAGACCAATTAAAAACGCAGCATCTTTTTCATGACGTGGTTTCCAACGGAGCCAACTTGGGTCTTTTCCATCCTCCCCAATGGTTCCTGTGTACAAAGAGTTAGAAAATTCCCTGAAGAGTTCAAACTTGTTATCAAACGCACTTTCGTTTTGCTTCGTATAATCAATCAAAAGCCGAACCGCAAACACACTGCGATCAATCCAACTTCTTGATAATGTGCGATAAACAACCAAGTAATCGAGAAAACTCTTAAGTAAACCATCGGTTGTTATCACTACCGGCAAAGAAACTTTGCTCCCAGTATTATCGATAGACAAGCTCGCTTCCAAAGAAATGCTATGTAGCACCAAGACCCTCACACTAATAGTATGTTTTTTATTGCACTATATATCTTTAAAAGATATAAAAAAAGCCAAATCCTTGATTCTGGCTCATATTCTTATCAGTTTTGGTATATATTTTTTATTGTACTAATCACAAAATGTGCACTTATTATAAGAGCAACCATTCGTAACTTGCAGAATAAGTGACTTCGCCTCAGAAGGAGGCCTAAATACAGGCTCAATATAATCAAATGGTAAGTAATTCATCATTGGTACGCTTTGTGACAGGGGCCATTGGAAAATCATTTCTTCGTTAATTTGTATGCGAGTCCGAGACAGGTTATCCCGAAATAGAATCGCATCGCAAGTTTACCACTAAACGACTTACAACCCACTATGGGCTATTCTGTTTACACTGCCCCCGACTATGTATTTCATTGAACACTGCGACCACTCTCCTTCAAAATTGAAGCAATCACCACATCTGCACACTCCAACTCCCGCACTCTTTTCCACAAACGTTCTGGTTGACTTTGATAAAACCCAAGGAGTTGTTTACCCTCGACCCAGTGCAACATTCGACGTTTCCTGAAAACGCCCAATTTATCATTCGCCCACAATACATTCATCGGCTCCACATCACGATGATAAACCTCGACGAAAAACGTATCCCAATCTTTTTTTGATCTTCCGACTCTCTGAGCTCGTGAACAACGCCAAGTTGGATGTTTGCAAATTGATTCCTCCATGAGATCAGTCATTACCTTGGTTTGTGCCTTTACTCTTTCCTCGGTACAAAAGGGTAAACCAAGATCAGATGCAAAAAGAAACTCCCTTGATTCCAGAAACATCGTTTCTGTCTCTTCCACGAATTCACGTGCTGCAGTTTGAATCGGAGTTTCAGAGGGTTCTGAACCGCCGCCAAAGTCATTGAGGAAACCCTGTTTACGTCCGCTGAATGTAGTCTGCATTAAAAAATAAACAGTTTTATCCAAAATACAAAATGGTAATACCCCCGCCCCCATCATCATCCCCTCAAACTGGAAATCGTCTTAAAGTGTAGCCTATGATCAATTTTATCCTCGGAAAAGGCTCATTAGTGATTATTTACAACCTCCTGATATACCTGAACCCTTGCACTTCTTAACGTTGTTATTTATGTTTGCAACGAACCAGATTGGAATCTCGCCACTATGATAAACCAAGATTTACTAAAACAATTCCCTATCATTGAAAATGTGACCTATCTCAATCACGCCGCCGTCGCGCCCTGGCCTAAAGTGACAACAGAAGCGGTCAATCAGTTTGCCCAGGAAAATCTTGAATACGGTGCAACACACTACCCTCAATGGCTCAATACCGAGAAACAGCTTCGCACAAAGCTAAAATCCTTAATCAATGCCAGCTCCACCCAGGAAATAGCCCTGGCAAAAAATACATCTGAAGCGCTATCGATCATTGCGTACGGGATTAATTGGACCGTCGGAGATGAGGTTCTGATTAGCAATCATGAATTTCCATCGAATAGAATCGTTTGGGAATCGCTTGAAACCAAAGGTGTAACCGTAAAAACCGTCAATATTGATAATACAGACGATCCCACCCAAACAATTTGTGACAACATAACCCAACGTACAAAGCTTGTATCCATTAGCTCTGTTCAGTATGCATCAGGGGTTCGAGTAGATCTTCAGCGTATTGGAATCGCTTGCCGAACCCAGGACACACTATTTTGCGTAGACGCTATCCAAAGCCTGGGCGCGATTCCGTTTGACAACCAGACTATTGGTGCTGATTTTATTGTTGCAGACGGGCATAAATGGATGCTCGGCCCAGAAGGTCTTGCCCTGCTTTACGTTCGACAATCACTCATTGAAACACTCGATTTGAATCAATTTGGTTGGCATATGGTTAATGCCCGTGGTAATTATGACCTTACTGAATGGGAACCTGCTAATGACGCGACTCGTTTTGAATGTGGCAGTCCAAATATGCTCGGGATTCACGCCTTAAACGCAAGCCTGAATTTAATTCTAGAAATTGGCGTCGCTACGATTTATGAAAATATTCAGGAGCGAATAGAATTTATCCACCGTAAATTCACCAAGGTTAAGGACATATCCATTCTTAGTCCGGCAGCACAGGAACAACGTTCTGGTATTATCACCTTCAAAGTGAACCATCTTGACAAACCGCAACATAGCGCACTTCATCAGACCTTGATGCAGAACAACATTATTTGTGCCTATCGCGGGGGTGGCATACGGTTTTCACCGCACTTTTACACGCCAATCACACAATTGGAGGCAGCCTTGGATCAAGTAACTTCGTTAATTTGAGCACATCTTTAATGCTCAACTTAGCGACATCAGGTGCCTGTGTGCAGAAAGTGACTATGTTGAAGGAAGTGCAGAATCTGTGCTTGAACAGCAGAATTGAAACGCATCATCGCATGGCCACTTTCAATCTCGATCCAGTCATTCATTTCTGGTAAAGCCATGCTCGAAAGGGAAACGGTTCCATCATTAGGCTCCGGCAACAACGCATCCGGCCAAAGACTCCAATTTCGTTTTGCGGCAATGATACCGACCGGAACCGTTAAAGGCGCCAACCTGGAAATAATTCCATGTTGAGTCAGCGAGCTGGCCGCAGGGCCCACCACACCGTCAAACCACCACCTACCCGCAAATCGCTCAGATAATTCAGACCCTTGGTTAGGCGGACTTAGCATCACGACCTTTGAGCCAGAGGGCAACATATGATCCTGCAGATACTGTCGGATTAGTATGGCTCCCATGGAGTGACTCACAAGATGGATTTTAGTCGGATGACTATCAGCACACTCCTGAACACCTTCATGGATATACGTGCGAGCAAGAGACGGGATTGCTAAGCGGGTGGATGGATAATCAATAACAACAACATTGTAACCAGACTGATTCAGGACTTCGGCAATCGGTTGCATTGCAGCCCCGGAGCGCCAAAGACCATGCACCAAAACGACACACTCTGACTCAATATAAGCCGTAGATTGCAACGCTGTGGTCTTGGTTGCACAGGAGACCAAACCGATACCGAGTAACAGGATTAGCGCTACGCCACAAATAATGCTCCGAAACACTTTAATTGAGACCGGTTGTCAGTAGAATGACTGCTTTATTGTCATACAACCAGGTAACATGTCCGAACCTTCAAGAACAACACATTCACTTGTTTGAAATGAATATTGTGGACGAACGTGACCTTCCTGCAGATAAGCAATGAGTCCGGACACCAACGGCATATGCGATACAAGAATCAAGTTGCGCGGTGTCGACTTGGCAGCAATCAAGTTATCAACAACCGCCACAGGATGATCATCGGGCGTCAAATAGTCTCTTGTTTGCACAGGCAAATCGAGATGACTCGAAACCAGCTGTGCTGTTTGCTGAGCCCGGTACAGGGGGCTCGCCCACAGCTCCGTACTCACTTGATCAAGGTCGTTAAATGCTTCACTCAAGTGAGCGACAACCTTCTCAGTCTGGCGAACTCCGTTTGGTGTTAATAACCGTTCAAAATCTGTGGCAGCCCGGAATGACGCTTCGCCATGCCGAAAAACAAAAAGCCGACATGGTTCACTACTCATGATGCTTTAGATGCTCCTCACGGGATAAAACGAAGTCAACATCTGTGCTCTGTTCAGCCAACATCAACTCATCGATGACTTCTGACAATTCTTTCTTTTCGTACAACAAACCGTGTAAACCTGAGACCAGTGGCATGTAGATCCCCATTTCCTCAGCTTTGTCTTTTACAATCTTTAACGTGTTGATACCTTCAGCCACTTCACCTAGATCATCAACTGCTTCTTCAATGGCCTCCCCTTTTGCCACAGCGTATCCCACCCTGTAATTTCGACTCAAACTAGAGGTACATGTCACGATCAAGTCTCCAACGCCAGCAAGCCCTAAAAAGGTATAGGGGTTGGCACCCAATGCTTCAGCAAAGCGACTCATTTCAGCCAAACTACGGGTGATGAGCATGGCTTTCGTGTTTTCCCCCATACCAAGAGAAGCGGCCATACCGGAGGCAATTGCGTAAATATTTTTCAATGCACCACCGAGTTCAACCCCGAATACATCACTATTTGCATATACTCTGAAATAACGGCATCCGAGAACTTCTTGCAAGCGTGTTCTAACCTGATTCGATGCACTGGCAATCACCGTCGCCGTAAGCTGGTGCTGCCCGATTTCTTTGGCAAGATTAGGGCCGCTGATGACGCCAATAGGGTTATCCGGAAATGCATCGGCAAGCACTTGACTCATCAGTCGAAATCCATCGCCCTGAATTCCTTTCGTCGTACTTACAAGCATTTGATGCTTGCTGATATAAGGCCTAACCTGATCAACTACCTGAGGGAATGACTTGCTCGGTATCGAGAAAAATATAATCTCGGCATCGCTTATTTCTTTAATTTCCGTCGATGCGATTAAATTTTCGTGAAGTGAATACCCGGGCATATAACGGGTATTTTCGTGCAATTGGTTAACTTCTGCAGCTCTTTCCGGGTCACGCATCCACTGTCGTACACGATTCCCATTTTCAGCCGCTATGTTGGCAATCGCGGTCCCGAAGCTTCCCCCTCCGAGCACACTAATAAAAGCTTGTTCTGTCATTAAAATTGGAACCTTCTAAATCTCTGCTTCGCCTTCCAGAGCCTTAACAAGATCTTTAAACTCGTCCCAATTTCGCTTATTCATTTTCATCAAAACACGATGGGCTTCAAGCACCTGTTCCTTGGCCTCTGCTTCACTGGCACCGGAAACCGGTATTTCCTGTAGCGTCTGAATATCAGACGCAGACTCTGTAAGGATAAAAAATATTCTATCAAAGCCCATTGACTCAACAATTTTGGTTACATCTGGATTTGTGGTCAACAGCGTCGGCATAAAATTGCTTCTATCTTTTGCAGCGACGGCAATTTTTGCCAGCAACCCTAAAGTTGTACTGTCCACGATAGAAGTTTCAGTCAAATCCACAACAACCGTTTTAAAGTCAGGATTCGAAACCATTCCCTCAATAATCTTATCGAGAGTTGAACACAAATTAAGCCGAATTTCTCCAATGAACTTTAAAACGTAAATTCCTTGCACTTCGGCTTGTAGAATTTTAAAGCTGGGCATTTTTTTGGCACACTTCAGCTAGAGTTAAAATTGCGATATCGTCCGGTAAATCGTTCAATCCATTGAGCCTGAATTGCGCACTCAACTGCTCAATAGTCTGACTGCCTTCTCGAATAAGTTCAAGCAGTCTTTTCTCTTTTTCAGCAAGAGATGGCTCTGTCATTATTTCCAATATTCCATCAGAAAACATAACCATACGGAAATTGTATTCCAAGCCAATTTCGTAAACATTGAATTCTGGCTCATCAAACAAACCAACCGGCATTCCGCTGCCCTCAAGATAATATGTGTCCTGTTCTGTAACCATGACTGGCATCGGATAATGCGCCCCGAGCGCATAAGTCAACGTACGATCATGTACGTTAATGATCCCCACAAACATGGTGAGATGTTTTCCCAAGCTGGTATCCATTAGTTCTTTGTTAACCCGCATCAGGAATCGATCAGGATACAAAATGTCGTCACTCGACCCCCTGCGCATATTCCGCAGTAATCTATTGGTCAAATTCTTCAATAGAACGGTTACGAAAGCAGAAGATGCTCCGTGCCCGGAAACATCGGCTATGTAAAATAACAAACGCTCCCGATCAAGCCGGAAATAATCTAAAAAGTCACCGCTAAGAAATAGTGATGGCTTGATCAAATGATCAAAAAATATATTCTCAATGACCTGATCATGATCAGGGAGCATTTTCATTTGTACTTTCAGTCCAGCATTTTGGTCTGCTTTAAGCTCAGATATCCCACTCTTGAGCTCTTTATTAGCCTCTTCAAGTTCCCTTCGATATCGTTGATTCAGACGAAACAGGCGGACACGGTCAAACAATTTCACAAGCACCTGATCCACGTCCATTAAATCATTCAGTGGCTTCAGAAGGTAATCTGCGGCTCCGGCGCGTAGCAAAGAAATCACATCATTTGCAGATGCAGTTTCACCCAGCGCAACGACAGGAATATAGTGTTTGTCCGAATTCAACGCTTTCACTAGACTCTGCATATTTTGAGCATCAACATCAGCGAATACAAGGTCAGGTCGCTCTTTTCCAATCGCACTGGTAGCCTCCATCAAACAAGATGCCGAATAGACATAATACCCCTTTGATATTAGATAGTTACTTAGGGCATCTCGACTAAATTCCTCACTATCGATAACCAATACCCTTTCGGTGGAAACCGGCATTAACGTGCTCTCACTTCTTTCATTGAATAAATAGTTCTACAGCGCTTTATATAATCTGGGGCCACCATACAAATTTAACAAGGATCGAAAAAATAGGTGGCAACCTAAACTAAATTGCCAATGAACCTTGTTAGCAAATTAATCTGAGTGGCATTAAAGCCGTTACGGTGCATGACTAAAAAACCTTTACGACGAGGTATCCCCAGTGCTATACCGTCAGTATAGGTTTAAATCGACCGTTTTCACATGAACTGAATAGCGATTTTCTACTATTATCTACTCTACGCCAAAAGAGCCTTCGGTTTTCGATGGCTTTAATTGATTAATTACAACTTCAGTCATATTTTCAGTCGCGCTTCAGCGACGACTCCAAGCTAAGGTCATTCAATGGAATCAGTGTTTTTAGACTTAATGGGTGGACATGACAAATTGATAATGGACCCGGTTCATGGCGGTATTGCTCTGTTTGAGCATGAAATGCGGGTAATTGATCATGCACTGTTCCAACGTCTTAGAAATATTTGCCAGAATGACATCCTTTCTCTGGTTTTCCCTGGTGCAACTCACTCTCGTTTTTTGCATAGCATCGGCGTTATGCATGTCGGCACACGTATGTTCTCCGCAATGATAGATGCCTATCTCAGAGACCGGAAAAACCGGCAACAGCGAGAGCTAACCCGTCTTCACATTCAATCAATTGACTATTTTTCAAAAATAATAAGATTAGCCTGCTTACTGCATGACAGTGGACACTCAAGCTTCTCCCATCAATTTACTCAAGCGACACAGATTAAACAATTGATGGCCAAGTCGGGCCGATTCAATGAACTTTGGAAAGACGTCGATTTTAAGCAAGTGTACAACAATGCGCCAGATAAACTGGAACACGAACATTACTCCATCCGATGTGCTTTTGAGATTTTTAATGACATTCAACTCATCCAGTATGGTATCGATCCACTGGATGTTTTGGGCTTAATGGAAACGACCGAAGTACAACCTACAGCTCGCTTTATCGAATATGCTCGTGCATTCTGGGGCTTTATTGCAGACCCGAATACGTTCGCAGACGTCGACAAGGAGAAAAACAGCGATATTAAAATTGCTTATATGGTGCAAAATTTTTTGTCCGGAATCGTCTCGGGCGAGGTCGACGCAGATCGTGCAGATTATATGCTAAGGGATGGCTTTCACTCCTCTGTTAGTATAGGAAGCTACAATCTCGATCATTTGCTCAGCAATCTTCGGTTCGGATGGGATCTGGAAGCCCCTTGGCTGGGCCTGGCGATCACCCGTAAAGGTCTCGGAGCCTTGGAAGATTTCGTTTACAGTCGCCATCAAATGTATCGTCAGGTTTACGCTCACAAGACCGCGCTTGGGTTTGACTTCATTCTTCGAGAAGCGATCAATGAAGTACTTTCCGACCCTTCTATTTTTGATCACATAGATTGTTGCCTCAGTGATATGCAAAACTTCTGCGATCTCACAGATCATTTCTTTTGGGAAGCCTTCAGAACTCACGCTCGCTCAGTTCAAAAAAGTTACTCAAGTTGCATCACGCAAAGGATTAAATTGAAACACCTCAAGACCGAAGAAAATATCGAATTGAACGAAGTCGATGCGATCCGTCACGATTTGGCGAAACAATTGAAAATCGACGACGATCATATCGTAACCTGCACCATGAAAGCCCGATTTTCCAATATCCGGGAAAACTTCGACAAAATTAAGGTTCTAACCAAAAATCCAATTACGGGTGAGCGGGATTTACAACAAATATCGGAAGTCAGTAGCTTTTTTCAAAAATTCTCAGACGGTACAATTGTCCATTTCTATCAGAAGCCATTTTAACGAAGCCGAATGTAAAAAATACGCATTTAGGCACTTCGACTATTGGTGCGTCGATCTTGGCTACATCTATCTGGGCTACATCGCTCTCAGACGCACCACATTCTGGTATACAAAATCTAAACACTGGAATAAAAACTATGGAACTCGTTTCATTCAATGTAAACGGATTAAGATCCAGGCTACATCAGCTGGAAGAGCTGATTAATACCCGCGAACCTGACATCATCGGGCTTCAGGAAACAAAAGTTGATGATGCCCAGTTTCCCCGCGATGCCATCGAAAAACTAGGATACCAAGTGGATTACTTCGGTCAAAAAGGGCACTACGGTGTCGCGTTGCTGAGCAACCCCAAGACCGTATCCGTATTGGAGAAGCAACTCAGAAAAGGCTTTCCTGGCGACACTGATGATGACCAAAAACGCCTTATCGCAAACAGTTATGAAATCAATGGTTCCATAATTCATGTTATCAACGGGTACTTTCCACAAGGCGAAGGGAGAGATCACCCAGTCAAATTTCCCGCCAAGCGAAAATACTATGAAGACCTTCTGAATTTCCTGAATGACTCGTTTACGCCTAATGACAATGTTGTAGTCATGGGAGATTTTAATATCTCTCCAACGGATCTCGATATTGGCATTGGAGAGGAAAACCGTAAACGCTGGCTAAGATCCGGAAAATGCAGCTTCTTGCCCGAAGAACGCGAATGGCTCTCAAAACTGGAAAATTGGGGATTAACGGATAGTTACCGACATCTCAATCCGGAAAGCCAGGCGTTTTATAGCTGGTTTGATTATCGCAGTAAAGGCTTTGAACGAGAACCCAGGCGCGGACTGAGGATCGACCTGATTATGACCACTTCGCCCCTGCTCACAAGGTGCACAGACTGTGCAATAGATTATCATATCAGGGGCATGGAGAAACCATCTGACCATTGTCCTGTCTCGGCAGTTTTCGAATAATCTGCCCACCGAGCATGGATGCTTTTGGAATAGAATTTGAATAAGAAATCACCAAACATTATTATCTTGGTTACCTGTTTTCAAGGATGTTATCACTATTATGAAAACCCGAGAGAGGATTATTGTCACGAGCCTTGCTCTATTTAATCAATTCGGTGAGCCGAATGTGACAACGTTACAAATCGCAGACGAAATGGACATTAGTCCGGGAAATCTCTACTACCATTATAAAAACAAAACTGAGATCCTCAGCGAACTATTCAATCGTTATGAATCACAAATGATGGAATTACTCGATGTTCCGGAAGTCGAAATCAGCCTTGAAGATCAGTGGTTATTTTTGCATCTTGTTTTCGAAAAAATAGCGGAGTTTCGTTTTCTATATCAAGATCTGGTTAACGTACTTTCAAAGCACCCCAAAATTGCAAATCGCTTTAAACGCATCCTGGACAAAAAACTAACCGCGTCGATCACAATCCTCAGTAGTTTACAACAACAACGATTGCTTGAAGCTACGGATCAGGAGATTAAAGCAACCTGCCACAGTATCGTCCTCACGATTACTTATTGGATCAGTTATGAAATGGTGAGCCGAGGTGCCGATGGTGATGCTATTGATCTCGGAAAAGGTGTCTTTCAGGTGATGTCTTTGATGGTGCCCTATCTTCGAAATGACGCCAGAACGCATTTTCAGGAAATGAGTACAACCTATTTATAACAAAATAGGCTTGATAAGCGATAAAAAATTGAGGTGACTCGTTAAGTTAAAATCGAATTCAAGTGTGTTCCGGTTTCCCAGGACCCCACTTGGAGTATACGCCGAAAATCATCATCAATCGGCGCTTCGAGAAAGAGAATTTCTCTTTTTGTCGGATGTCTGAAACGCATTTGATGACAATGTAAAAGCAATCTGCTAACGCCAAAATAGTCAGCTATGAAGCGATTGTGAATACTTTTCCCATACTTCGCATCACCAATCAAGGGGTGAGATAAATGCTTCAAATGCCTTCTTATCTGGTGCTGTCGACCAGAGAGCGGGTGTACCGCGAGAAGTGAGTATCGAGCACAGGGGTAACGATCAATCGGCTCATTAACTTCAAGGCGCGCCAATTGGTGGTACAAACTCACTGCGTCTTTAGCTGTCTTTTCTTCGTATTTCTTTTTATCGCTCTTGAACATTGCGGTTTCTTTAATGGGGTGATCGATGATGCCCCCAAGAGCTGTAAAACCTCGAACCACCGCCAAGTACCGCTTCTTTACGCTTTGGCTCATAAACTGAAGCCCTAATTCCCGGGCAATTTCCGGCTGGAGCGCAAAAACCAGCACGCCTGAAGTGGGTTTATCGAGACGGTGAACCGGATATACCCACTGCCCTATCTGATCCCGAACCATCTTCATCGCGTATTGATGTTCATGGCGATCAATCGGGCTTTTATGAACTAAAAGCCCTGCGGGTTTATTAATTACAATCAAGCTTTCATCTTGAAAAATAACCGGAAGAGATGTCCGGGAATGCGAAGTACTCAACATTCAATTACGTCTTCATTACTCTGTCGATACATATCCAAATTGATCACATCGCATTTATAGCTAGCATTCTGCCCGGTTTGAAATACTGCACCCTCCGCGGAGGTTGGGGATTCAATATCTGCGTTCAAACTGAGCTGCCGAAATTCATTGAGAGAATCGTTCAAGCGATAAAACGAGTCATGCATCATACCAGACAATGCAAGGCAGGTCGCAAGAGGCGTGCGTGCGCGTTGACGCTCCATATCAATTTTGAATTGCAGCCCCTTCAATTTACGCTTGTATCGATCATCCGCTGTTGCAATTACTTTTTCAACAAGTGACTTCCGCAGCGCTTCCAAAGCTTCTGGATCTTGCTTAGCCATTTCCAGCATTACATCAAAGTCAGGTAGCTCCATTTTTACTTGGCCTCGCTAATACATCTACTACTTGATCTACCAATCAGACTGTACTCGCTCATGGAATCACCTAAATAGATCATGATCGATTTAAATCGCAATATTTTGAACTAGGTTTACTCTATTTCAACCGCAAATGCCGCTCAAAATTGCTCTTTAATTGTACAGCTTTCAGACGCATTATGACAAAAACAGACCTGTTTGTAACCTTATGTAACATTGTTTTTAAATTTGTTTCTAAATAGATCGATAAATCAATAAGATGAAATCGCTTAGCTCGACAACACCAGCATGGCAATCTGCTCCCAAACATTCCTCTCCACACGAGTTGAGTGATTATTCAGCTTGAAAGTGTATAGCGGTTTTTTCGATTTGCTATAGCAAACAATCACTGAGCATCCTGTCGTGTCATCAGACATAATCCAGGCATAGCCGATATACTCCCGACAGACCACGTCCGAGCAGACATGGGTTGTTATGAGAAACTCTCCATTACTTAACCGTAAACAGCTACGAAATAGACCCAAGCGCTTCCAGTTGGGCCCCCAAAACAGTGCTTCTATAGGTAGTTTATTCAGCTGACAGCAAGCCAGAAGGCCTCGCAGAGAATTTAATGATACCTGATACACATCATCAGACCGTTCCAGGTCTTCAATTGATAAATAGTGTGCATCAGTCTTTTGATAGTAAGTGGGATAAATACAGCTCGGTGTTCTTAACTGAGTCATATTCACAATCTCCGTTTGCAATATCAATTTACATTCAAAGTCGCACCTGACCTGATGTCGTCACATAGGGAGGTACGTGAAATCAATTGATTTAATGATAATCATTATCATTAATAAAGCAACTGGTATTCCTGATTTAATAGCTTAAAAGTCTTAATTAGAATTTATTTGAGCTCGAACGTAGGATAACCACTGCTGGGCTTGCTCTGTGTATTTTGGATTGCGGGCCAATTCACTCAATACTTTTTGAGCATCGACAAAACGCGTTGTATTAAAAAGTGCTACGGCGTACAAAAGCTTAATATCTTCAGCAAACTCTTGTGAACGGCCAGTTTCTCTAGATTTAATCTTTTCATACGTATCCACTAGCACTTGCCATTCGTTTTGTTTGGCCAGTAAACGCACTTTCAACGCGAGCCATTCTGCGGAAAACTCGCGCTTGAGTAGTCTATCGAGACGCTCCATTGCACCATCGATATCTCTAGCAGCAATTAAACTATTCACTAACTGACGCTCTCTTTTCTGGGTAGGTTTGAGCATCTCCGCCTTAAATTGCGTTTGCAAAAGCCCAGCACTTCGTTCCGGCAAGCCGTGTTTTAAATACAACAACACCAATAAATCCAGGTCGGCTTCATCTACGAGATAGCCTGCGGTATACAAGCCTTCCAATACAGCCAGCTGCTCCCTGCTGCGACCGGTTTGAGAATACAGTGCAGCCAAGCTTCTTAAATAGCGTGTTTTCGGGAATTTTTCGGACAGTTTTTTAACGACCTTCAGTGCACTTTCATAGTCATTCAATGCAAGATAACAGGACTGTTTTAAGTTCAGCCAATTTTCCTGTTTGCCCGGAATTCGCGAAGAAAAAGACGAGAGCAAAACATCCAGACTTTTTAATGTTTCAGGATAAAGTTCAAGTTGATACAGCGAATACACCTTCACTTCCAACAAATCCGGGCTATTTATTATCTGGTCCTGACCTAACTGATCGATAAACTTAATGGCCTGTCGATAATTTTCCTCGGCATAATACAGTTGCGCCAATGTTCGCATGGTGCTCTGCTTCAAAGATATTGGCGCCTCAGCTTCATCCAGTACTTTTTGATAATAGAGGATTGCTTGTGGTAGCTCACTCTCGTTGTAATACAAAAACGCGGTTAAATTCCAGATTTGTGCACGCTCATATGACTTAAGTCCGCTTCTTTTATGCCACTTAGCCAAAGACTCGTGAGCTTGCTGGTAGTTCCCGTCGTTGATTTGTTGTCGGGCCTGCTCTAGACCTCGATAGACAAACTCCCTCAAAGCTTCGCCTGCTGCATGGGCCGGCAAGCAGAACAGGCTCATGTACGCGATGAACCAGAGACATAAAAAGCGCTCATTGATGTTTTTCATTTATGGTGTCACTTAACAATCGGTGTCACATAATTAAAAGAGATTTTCATTCAATTTTGTAAGTAAACTGATTACGCATACCTTTAACTTCAACCGGAGCGCCGTTCTGTATTTTCGGCTGATATCTGAACTTTTTGGCTGCTTCTACCGACGGTCTGCGAAATAACCAACTATCACAAGCAGATTCAACAACAGAAACATCACGCACTGTACCATCCCGGGCCACGGTATACTCAACAGTGCAGATTCCCTCTACCCCTCTGTTTAACGCTTTTTGCGGATAAACCGGTGCTATTTTGAGAATGGGCAGATACTCGCTCTCCACCATTGCCCCCAGATTAAATCCAATATCGCTCATTTGAATCTGCGCTTTTATTGAGGGCTGACTAACAGGCATGGGCTGAGCTTGAGTTGGTGAGTCAACAGAAAGTTCGGGCAGTCGAGGTTGACTCGGCGGTGTTTTCGGCGGTTTTGGCTTTTCAATTCGTTCCTGCTTTTGTTGGACGACTTCTGTTTTTTTTATTCGAACAAAATCAAGCATACCGCGACCGGACTTTTCACCCACTGTCAAATTTTGACCGTAAATAATGGATTGCAGGCCCCAGACCATGAGGCCGGAAAGAAGTGCCCCCAGGACCAAAGCCATTAAAAGGGATAACAGATATTTATACTTACCCCCCATCAATAGGACTCCGTTGCAATCGCAACATTCTCCACACCGGCTTCCCGAGCTGCGTCCATAACCTGAATTAACACTTCCGTGCGTGCATTTTTATCAGCCTGAATAACAACGCTTCCTTGGGGATTTTCCGATGACAATCTTTGGATTAAGGGGCGCACGCTGTAGATCTCCACCAAATGCCCATCAATCCATACTTCATCATTCTCCCGAATCCCGACCAAAATCGCAGCGCTTTCTTGTGCAACTCCTGTGGACGCTACAGGCCGATTAACATCGATCCCACTTTCTTTGACAAATGTAGCGGTGACAACAAAAAAAATTAGTAATATGAAAACGACATCAAGCATAGGCGTAACGTCGATACCTGAATCATCTTCTGTACTTTGGTTCTGCCAACTGAATCTACGCATATTTGATCTCTTATTGCCGTGCTAACACGACTTCATGGCTCTGGAAACAGAGTGTGCACCAACCATGTTGTATATCACCCACGTTGCATATCACCCAAGCAGCTCATCAACTAAGCAGCTCATTTACTATGTTCCATTGTTCCATTGTTCCATGGCATCATTTAAATCGTTAAATGATCATATAGCTTAAGTTTTTCTCTCACGGCAAAACGACTCAGAAGCGTAATCGCAATAACGCCCACGATCCCCGTCGCCATACCCGCCATAGTCGGCAACGTTGCCTTTGAAATACCGTCTGCCATTGCTCTTGCGCTACCATGCCCATGAGTAGAGATTGCAGCAAAAATATCGAGCATACCAGTTACTGTGCCTAACAAGCCCAACAATGGGCAAATCAGTACAAGTACTTTAATCAGGGCAATATTGCGGTGCAACTGCAGACCGATTACCGAAACAATTCGATCTCTTGAACGGTTCGCGATCCACTGATCCCGACGTAATTGAGCTCGACTTTTTTCATGGCGGTGATGAATTGGCAACGACTCCCATAGAAGTTCTGCTTTTTTTCGCACCGAAGAATAGTGAATGCCAAAGAAAATTAACCGTTCAACGATCAAAACCCAGAGGATGAACGTAACAATCAGGATAATTTGGAGTACAACACCGCCTTGCTCCAGAAAATAGCGCACATCCTGAAATGCACGCAATAGCAGTAAATCTAAGGCACTCATGAAAGACTCGATTCTGCTGAATTGAACTGGGCCTGTTCTGCTATTAATCCAGCAGCTTGATACTCAAGTACTTCCGTGATTCCACGAGCTTTTGCCGCTACCAGGCCATGAAACAAAAGTACAGGGATTGCTACCGATAACCCCTGCACGGTTGTAATCAAAGCTTGAGAAATACCACTCGCCATCAACTTGGGATCACCAGTTCCAAACAATGAAATACTCTGGAACGTTACGATCATGCCGGTCACCGTCCCCAATAACCCTAACAACGGAGCGACAACAGCAATCATTTTCAATGCCGCGACACGGCGATTGATCGTGGGAATTTCTCTTAGCATTAACTCCCCCATTCGCAACTCCAGCGTTTCCAAATCGGCATTCGAGTTGTTGTTGTAGCAAGCCAATATTCTTCCTAGCGGGTTGTTTCCAGGTTTATCTGGACGACGTAATTGTGAGCGGACTTTAAACGAGAGCAGCAGCAACATGAATCCACGCTCAAGAGCAATCAGTACAGCGACCATTCCCAGGGCAATGATGATGTAGCCCACGATTCCGCCTTGCCTGATACGCGCTTCAAAATCAGGTAGTTGAGTTAACATTTCCAAAAGCTGACCACGAGATGGATCTAAAGCAAGCGGAAAGGTTTTCTGTTGGGGGGTCGGCAAATCAGATAGCGTATCAACAAACCGATCCGCTGGCTGAGCAGCCAACTCAATCAACTTACCGGTTTGTGGATCATAATTTAAATAGGCGCCATCTTTCACTATATTGAACACCCCTAACCGGGTCACTCTTGCGCTATGCAGGTCTCCATGAACGGAACGATAGTCAGCCGTGAATGTGGTAATGCGCCCAGACTCAGTGACTTCAAGCGCGAGTTCAAACCAAAGTTTTCGAATTTCATCAACAGATGGCAAAGCTGATGCTCTACTCATTTTATCGCTGAAATTGTCCAGAAACGCCGTTCGCTCAGGGTAATTAAGCTGGGTTAGCGAATCATTAAATTCCGCCTTACTCTCAATTGCGGTCTGTTGCAAAACACCAAACAGCGCTTTCAATTCTCCTAACTTTTCATCTCGATCTGTTCTGAGTTGACTAATTTGCTCCTGGTTAGTTTTTAACTGCTCTTCCAACTCACTGGATGATTTCAGGAGTTTGTCTCGTTCCAGTTCAGCTTCTTTTAACAATTGCGCCTGCTGATCAAGTTCACGCTTGAAACGGGTAACCCGTTCTGTGTCCTGCTTGCGTTCGACTAATTGACCTTCTTTAATCCGTTCCAGCAGTTTATCAAGATTCAAAACATCAGCGGATTCCGCCTGAGCTTTATTTTGCAACACAGACAGGATTATGATGATTAAAGTCAGTACTTTTCCTAACTGTTTCATTGCTCCGTGACCTCCCGGGTGATCGGCATACGGAGTAAACCGGGCGCGGTTTGTTTCTTCGCGACCTGAATCGCATTGTGAATATCCGCACCATACTCTAATGGGTCCAGTTTTTCCCATTGCTGGTTCGGCACAGACCAAACGCCGACTGAGAGCCCATCGAGTGTCCTGTAGGCAAGCGACAATCGACCAAATCGAATAAACTGGACTGAAACAGTTTTGTTATCTACCGTAATTTCTCCTGCGTAGGATTCAATGGTCCGGCCATACTCAATCTCTTGTAGATAAGCCTCTAAGACCCGTTGTAATTTACCCGCCGTATTCATCTCTCCGCTCCGCATCATGCTACGTAAACGGACAATTCGCGCTCTGCGCTCTTCAATCAGAAATGGGATATCCAATGTTATGAACTGATCCAAGCCATCTATCATTTCTTTCAAGAGCGGTACAATCCGTCGTTCTATACCCGTCGCATCAGATACCGCACCTTTCAACGTCACGATTTCAGATTCCTGATCATTCACCTGATTTTGCAACAAATTCACATAAGTGTGCAGGCCTTTAATTTCTTCAAGCAGTTGACGATATTTGATAAAAGCCAGCTCTCTCTGATCATCCATTACCTCAATTTGTTTTTGCACGGATTGTGCCTTCGAAATGCTGCTCTTCCCGGACTCAATTATTTTCTCGACTTGCTGCGCCGCATTAACGCCTTCAATTGTCAGTAAACAAATTGCAAACAGCGACAATCCAGAAACCCAAAAATTTAGATAACGGCAAAACGCTCCCAAGAGCATAAACTGGGGGGCAAAAAACATGGTGGCTCCAAAGAGATCAGTCGATACGACTTAAAGCGTGGATAATTTTGAATTTAGTATAGCACACCGTTTTCATAAACCTGCTTAATCCTACTCAAGGTTTAAACGAGCCTATCCCTACAGCGCAAGGTGCGCGGCTTGATCTTGCCGTAAGAAAAGGCATTCAACATGCGGGCATACTGAGGATGATTCTGCTTTTGGTATTGCCGTTTCTTCTGCTGAAAATCCAGCTTTTCGATCACCACCGCTTTACCTTGCTGTGCGGCAAAGTCCATCAGGTCTCGTACGGCATCCCCAATAATAGCCGCTCGTTGAGCATCATTCTTATAGTGCAAAGGTAAGTCAAACGTTCGGTGTTGCAAATCACGGGATTAACAACTGACTAAGCTCTTTGCGAACAGCTCTATATTGAACCGGAGCTTTTGGCATGCCTAAACGTCCCATAAAAATAAGGTTTTCGTTCGTTTGAGCATTTGGGAGATTGAATAAACTATGTAACCGATCCCGAATTAGAAGTGCTTCATGGGAGTGCCGTCGCGAGCTCAGTTCTACAGGGTGCTCAACACCCATTTCTGCAAGGGCCAGGGGCTGTTGCAACGGTTGGAGCACACATTTATATTTAGTCACAGCTAACCAGAAACGAATCATTGCTGCACCATCCTGAAAGGAAGGCAATGCATTTGCGGTGAGGTTTTGGGAACTTTTTTGATTCCTGATCAAAGCAAAAAAACAACTGCAACGAAACGCAGGTTTAACGTCCAAACTCCAGCTTAAACGGGCATCTGTAAGTGGATGGCGGAATATCTTGAGCCAGTGTTTGTCGGAAAATAACTGCTCATAGTGACGTGCACCACTGGCGCTTAACCCTAACGCATACTCCGGAACTTTTCCCGTGCTGTAGCCTTTTTTCCAATCAACTGACTCCGGCGACACGCAGGCATAATCTCGTAAATCAAACGCTAATTTTCGCGATTGGGTCAATAGCGTTGCCATCATTAACCGGTCCGACAATCCGGAGATCATCCTGAGTTCGTAGCCTGGCGGCAGTTCCTGGAAAAGCTCTTGTAATATGGCATCTTCGATACGACGGCTCAGCATACCACCGCGACAGGTTTTCCGGGTAGTAATGTACGGCGCTAGCGAATCAGAAAGTGCAGTATTATCGAAGGTTAAATTAACACAATAAATCGGGTGCGGATCCGCTGTAACTTTTTGAATCGTGACTCGGTGCTTAAGTAAAGAAGATGCAATCCGAACAATTTCAAACAGCCCACCAACTTCGAGCATGCCCATCTGATTACACTCAGCGTGCTTTGCTGCGTTTGCGGACTTTGAATGATCTGACCGAATATGAATTTCAAATTTGTTATTGGCAACTATGCGAAATTTCCATGGCTGGCTATTGCCATAACTGGGGGACCAACGTGCTAATGAGATGACTTGTGTCGATAAAAAACCTGACTCTGGGCTTTCCCACTGACAGCTCGGCTTTGGAATTGGACGTTGCACACGCTGACCCTCCCTGGTTCATTTACGACATAGTTCATTTACGACATAGTTCATTTACGACATGGTCTTTACCACGTCAGGGAATGAATGTTGTGCATCAGCAACCAGATCTCGCTTGAGCTGGTACTGGATTACACTGAGCAATTCACGCATATCTTCATTTAGTCCGTTAATCAACTCGATGCGATCAGCACAATAAACTGCACGTTGTCCATTGAAATCAAACAGCGGACTTACCTGACGAAAGCGTAAACCAGCTCTTCTCAGGTGCACATGTAGCTTAGGTTCCATAGTAGCTACAAAATACTGATGTTTCAAAAAACTGGAGAGCACTATTCCAGAAAGATATAACCCGAACGCCATATATGAACAACTACGACGCTCCTCCTCACAGGGTTTGTACTCTTCAAACTCGGCCTGCGGAAAAGGGCTTCCTCGCTCACCTTGACGACGTCGAAAATCAGCAATAATAGCAAGCCGGGACACTTCACCATACAGGCCTTTGGGGTAATTAAAACCACCGTACTCAGGATCCTCTTGATCCATCAGGTGAAACTCTGACGGGACAGAGTGACTTCCCAATACAGAAATACTGTTGACCAAGCGGATACAGCCTATAAAACGATCAGATGGATTGTGACGTAACAAGCAATGCAGTGAATGCCCGTCGTACGGGTCCATTTCCTTACCTGTCGGGTTTGTCGGTTCCCACCCCAGCTCTTCACAGTATACTTGATGACGAATTTCAAACGCTCTTTCTTTCAGCGACTCAGTGTGAGCGAATTGAAGTGAAAAATATTTTGTAAATCTATCGGCAAGCAATCCCATAGCGGCTTTAACCTCCACGTTGTCTTATTGAGTATAAACGGTCTTCCGATCATCCTGAAACCGGGCACGCCAACGAACTTTACGACACCAGACAACAAAAGCTGACAAATCAGAGCAAGATATTACATAATGAGGATATTAGGCGGCAATTATCAATTAGACCGGAATACTTTCATAAAAATGTTGTGGGTACTCATTCAGTTACATAACATCCTGTTATATTTTGTGCTCTGTATCACAATTTAAACCTTACACGTGTTAAACGAACCACTACAGTTTAAAACAAATCAAAACAACATTTGGTGAAATAGCAGTCAGAATTATGACAAAATCTGTGGCAAACCGCTTTTATAAATCAATTTGCTGTGCATTAACCATTGCAATGCTCGCATCTTGTACTGCAAGCCCCCCGCGAAAACCGGACAATATCTGCTCTATATTCGAAGAATATCCTGATTGGTATGATGCCGCACTGGAAACCCGGGAAAAATGGGGGGCTCCGATCCATATTCCCATGGCGATTATTCACCAGGAGTCAAGCTTTGTTGCAGATGCGGCTCCGCCGATGGAATACTTTTTATGGATCATTCCGATTGGTCGAAAAAGTGATGCTTTTGGCTATCCACAAGCCAAAGATGCAGTATGGGGTGAATATCTGGCGCAAACAGACCACTGGTTTGCAGACCGTGATGACTTCACAGATGCAATCGACTTTGTGGGTTGGTATATGCACCGCTCCAATCAAATTAACAAAGTCTCCAAGTGGGATGCTTACAATCAATATCTAAACTACCATGAAGGCCATGGCGGGTTCAGAAGAGGCAGTTACAAAAACAAGCTCTGGCTTAAGCAAATAGCGCGTAAGGTAGAATCAAGATCTAAACGCTACAGTGCACAATACTGGGGCTGCAAAGAGGATCTTGATAGTAGCTGGTTTTGAATTAAAGCGTCTCGGACAAAGGTAGCTCACTATCCTCCCACATTTCAATGAGACCGCAGACCGACTCCCCTGTCGGCTCTGAGTCGGGCATAGTTTCCCAGGATGCCACGGCCAACTCCATCCTGCCTGTTAATTTTTCGAGTTCTGCGATTCGCTCTCGCGCCTCTTGCAATCGTTTATTGACTATTTCCCGCACACGACAACATGGAGAGTTACCTTGTCCGGACAAGTCGAACACTTCCTGTATTTCACTGACTGAAAAACCGAGATGACGGGCTTTAACAATAAAAATCAGGCGTTTCTTCTCGGTATTGCCATAAATTTTATACCCATTTGCGGGGCTTTTCACCGGTTGTAATAAGCCCACTCGAGTATAAAACCGGACCGTATCAGGGGTCACACCAACGGTCTTTGCTATCTCATTAACTCTCATGATATCGAACTGATCCCAAATTTTATTGGCTTCCATTCTAAACCATAAATTGGAATGATGACCAAAACCTTTCGTTTCTCCGTCTTCGGCATGAACCCACTACACTTTGAATCGATTCACTTTTTCCTGAATGGATCTGCCTATTTCAGCAAGTGTTTCACGGGTTTTGGCGGTGTCCCGTGCCGCTTCAGCCGTAATCTCGGTTGCATCAGCCTTATCCAAGGTGGCTGTTCCAGCAATCTGACTGCCTGACATAGCCGCAACAGCGCGCTGGGAGCCACGTTGTAGTCGTTCGATCATTTGATTTATTGCTTCGGTACTTTCCTGGGCTTCACTAAAGGTGGTTATTTTTTCTACAAGTGTGGCTTATTTTCGATACCTGACCAGAGCGATAAACTACCAATGCCTTATGTCCTCATGTTCACTGTGTTTTTCCAGGCGGAAAGATTAGATCATATAGCATCTTCCCTGTGGGTGGCGTGCTGAACAATCGTTGTTGATATGCTTTACCAAAAACGCCATGCCACATAAAATCCCGGAGTATCTGTCCCCACAAATGGACACCAGCATCATTCACGGCTTTTACCTGTTGTTGTACAGTAAGCGTCTGGCCGTGCCAGCATGATAAGGAGACAGATGTACCTATCGATTTGAAGTGATGCCACCACCCCCTCGGGAAATACAACATATCCCCTGGTTCCAGGGTGGCAATCAATGGCGTTGCACGAGCGAATTTCGGATACTTCTGAAGATCAGGATTTTCAGGATCTATCTTGCTTTTGGAAACAGAATCGGCAAATGGATAAACATATCGACTCTCGCCGGGTGGCACAAGCCATACCTTTTTCTTGCCGAAAACCTGAACATAACTGTTGTCCATATTATCGTAATGCAGGCCAGAGCGAGTGTCATGACCAATCCATAAGCTTACGAATGCGATGGGAGGCTTTGCGATCTCGGAAAACTCAAAGTCATTTTCCAATCCCTGAAACGGTGAAATATCACTCTGATCAATATAACAGCTTTGTCCCTCCGAGAGGCGGTGTAAAAACTCCGACATAATCATCTTTTCCCGATGATTTGTTTCATAACTTTCGTAGGGTGTCGCTTGCTTCGGCAAGTTAATGGAGGGCGTAACCGGTTGATTCCCATAATGGGCGAGGAAATACTCCGGAGTCCATTCTCTCACAGCGCCCCAATGCGCAACCTTGCCACGGAGAATCACTGGCTTGTCGTAACGGTGGTATTCACTTTCAAATCGATAGAATTGATGGGGAGACAGTTCAGGTATTGCTACGGTTTTTACGATTTCACTAGATTGGACCGGGTTATTCTTCATCGCTATCCATCCATTGATCACTGTTAAAGAAAGCTTCGGAGAATCTCCGAAAATAAAAATCTATTGGCTAACAAAACTTCACCTGAGCAAAGCGTTTTACCTTAGGCTCTGGGCCAGGCGATTCACAGACATCAGACCCATTTGAGTCAGGTAAAGCGCCATACCGACTTTATTCCTGGACAACCGGCGCATGGGTTTTACTCGCCAGAAACGGTTCACTGAGCATGTGTAGTCACCACTCATAGGTAGAACATTAAGCCACCTAACAGAGCTGTAGACCCAAACTGAATTTACCCGAATCACAGTCTCTTTTGGGGTGAGCACGTCCAGCATAACGCCCAAGAAAGTTAATCAATTTGCGCGCATTGAGCTTAGTTGCTTTTCGGTCAACGCGCATGATGCCGAGCATCGTATCGCAAAAAGTCACTGTGCAGCACATCGCAGCTTTTCGAGTGGATAGCACTTTGCCGAGTATGCGTTGTGCGCTGTGGCAAATAAAACGCTTCATGAGTGCCGCCGTAATCGCCGCCCAGATTAGCCCGGTTGCTATTGATTCCTTGCCGGTATCAAAGCACCGTAGATTGGCATAGGATTTCCACTCTTTGAATAACAACTCGATTTGCCAGCGAAGCCGGTAAGCCTCACTCACCTCGTCCAGAGAAAACTGCTCTTGAGGAAGGTTGGTTATCAGCCAGGAGAATTTCTTTTCCCGCTTGATCCAACAAGCAACCAATCTTGCGGTGATTGTGTGCTTTCCTTTTTTCCAGGAAACAATTAATTCCGTACGTTGTCGCTTGAACAGCTTGCCTTGCACTGTTTTCAGCGGCTTTCCCTTCACGTGCTTCAGCATTTTTCCATCTTCTCGATAAGCAGCCTCGACGACTGGATTAATGTTGTTCTTACACCGCGCGATATAAAACCCTCCAGTATCCTGCAAGTTCTGAAACCACTCCAGATCGAAGTACCCCCGGTCAAGCAGCAACAAACACCCGGATAGCGTTTGGGGCTCAGGGAGGTAGTCCCGCTCGCTGGCGGTATCGGGGGTCAACGAGATAGAACAGGGCTGATCTGCTAGAAGATCCATGGTCACTTGAAGTTCAACAGCGGCAGGGCTGATGGTTTTGAAACGACCAGGAAACGATTTCTTCAACGAGTCCTTCACAGCAAACGAGCTGCCATCCTGAATCAGAATCTGTTTGAACTGATGAAAAGAGTGGCCTTCTGGAAAAGCCAGAGAGGGTTGCAACCAATCTGTGAGGAGTGATGACAGTACTTCGCGCATAAACTCAGGAAACTCGGGCTTCGAAAATTGATTGTGAAAGGCCCGATAAGAGATATTGCTCTCCGACCACTCGCAGTACCGCCGCTGAATGTCTGCCACACTTTCTATGGTGCTCGAGGCCATCACTGCAACCAGGCATGTGACTAGATTAAAAGGCGTAATTCGTCTCTGCCGCACACAGAAATCTTCTTGTTTAGCGATTTCAGTAATTTTTTCTGGGTTGAGGGAATGGGTGAGTTTTTCAAGAAATGTGGTAAATTTACGCTGATTCATTCTGCTTTAGGGTCGGTAGTGTGTTTGACGACTAACAATCTACCTTATTGCAGGATGAATCCATATTAATATCATCAAGTTACCCTGCTTTTTTGCTTAATGTTCTACCTATGAGTCACCACTACCAATACTGCTTAACTCGTGCCACCAGTACACTGGTATATAGAGGACTTCTCCGGCGTTTAATGTAATTTCGATTTTGTGTTTTTCGGCTTCTCGATATTTGGGGAATGTGTCTAAATCGGGTTTATCAACATACACCTTGCTAAACCAGGGCGCTGCAGGTCCACCATAGAGCGGGAAGGGATACAAATTAGCGGATTGTTCGGGTGCAAACAGAACCACTTTTTTCGCTCCGGATAACATCAATACTGTTCCTTCACCGCAATCCCAGTGCAATGGCTCCGTATGCCCTGTTGGTCCGAGCCACATCGCCATATCGGACGCTTTTTCCATATCCAGAGTTTCAGACAGATGGCCCAAGGGCTCCCTGAGCAGGCGGGCCAATGGCGTCTCACCGACAGGCACTTGTCCCATATAATGATTATGTTGTTGGGCGTACCGGGTCTTGAGTTCCAGAATATAGTCCCGCAATACCATTTCACGGTATTCGCAATATTTGCCCCACTCTTCTTTAGGCTTGTCGAAGTGCCCAGCGCCATAGCACCTCACGGGAAAACTGAGTTGCCCAGCTTCCCGCTCCAGTAACTCGAGAGTCCATTCGGGTATATTTTGTAACACATCCGTAATAATCAGGGGTTTACTTTCAAGTCGGTAGTTCTGATGAAAGGATACTGGGTTAATGTCAAAAATCGATAGTCGATCAATCGGACAATTTTCCACAACATCCCTGGGGGTTTCTTGTCTGCGCATGGTAGGTTACTTTTTTTGTAAATTTGTAAGGAATGTGATTTGAGGTTTCATCGATTTCTAATATAGTTAATTTAACGCAGTTCACCAGAAATACCTTTCAGGATTTTTTCTGCTCTGAAATCTTTCGCCGTTCCCGATTTATACAACTTAAAGCTCTCACAGCATTCATGAAAGCATAGGGATCATTTGCTAAGGCCAAATTCTGTCAAACAGCCAGGATCTAACGAATCTTGTATGACGGACTACTCTGTACGACACGATAGATATTTGCATAACCGCTACAACACATAATGGGATCGACTAGCCGGCTCACAATATGGAATTTCTGAACTTTATTCGGCGTGAACATGACGACTTCAATTACTATTCACTCGCAATGGTCGTTATCAGTGGCGCTTTGAACGGCATGATTGCCGTGATTGTTATTCATGCGGCACAAAACGCTGCCCCCCACGAACTAAATCTCCGCTATTTGCTGATGTTCATCGTTGCATTGGCGGCGTACTGGCTGAGCAAAAAATACACGCTGAATTACAACACTACCCAGGTCGAACATGCCCTGGAAAATATACGCAAACGCATAGCGGACAAAATTCGAAAGACTGATTTGCAAGCCTTTGAGTCGGTCGGCCGGGGGCATATGTTCTCGGTTCTCAACACGGATACACTGACCCTTTCCCAGTACACACCGTTCATCATCAATGCCACAGGCTCATTGATCATGGTGCTCTTCGCGCTATTATTTATCGCCTTTGTCTCAAAAATTGCATTCTTGCTGACATTGACCACCACAGGTGCCTGTTTGGTTTACTTTTTCGCTAAACAAAAGACTTTAAACCGAAAGCTCCAATTGGCATCAGACAAACAAAATCAATACTTTGAATCTGTTGAGGAGCTTCTGGATGGGTTCAAAGAGCTGAAAATCAATGCCCATAAGAGCAATAGTTACTACCAGGAACGGTTGATTCCCCTGTCGAAGGAGATGGAAACACTCAAAATTGAAACTGGCTTGACCTTCAATCACCTGAATGTTTTCACCCAGAGTTTTACTTTTATTCTGATGGCCTCCATTATCTTTCTGATTCCAACGGTCAACCCGTCTTCCACTGGAGATATCCCGCAAATCGCTGCCATCATGTTATTCGTGATCGGCCCACTTGCAGAAATTGTGGGGGTTGCACCATTAGTCGCCAAGAGTAATATCTCGATTATCAATATAAGAGAACTTGAGGACAGGTTGGATGCATTCAAACAGGAGGCTGCGGGCGATATTGACCGATTCGAACCGGAACGGGCCAAGTCGAGCTTTTCAACCATATCCTGTGAGCAGTTGACATTTCGTTATCAGAATTCAGAAAGCAATGGACATGGATTTCAAGTGGGGCCCATCAACCTGGAAATTCATCAGGGTGAAATTATTTTCATGATCGGTGGCAACGGAAGTGGCAAGTCAACGTTTCTAAAGTTGTTTATGGGGCTTTACAGGCCCGTTTCCGGGGAGATAAAGCTCGATGGTGTTTCGCTGCATCAAAATAACATTCTTGAATACCGGAACCTGTTTTCAGTTATTTTCAGTGATTTCCATATGTTCAAACATCTATATGGCATAACAACTGATGACCCGGACAAGATCGATGAACTGATGAATAAAATGGAAATAGCACACCGTTGTAAAATAATCGACAACGAAATATCTGACCTGAACCTCAGTACCGGCCAGAAAAAAAGAATGGCGTTAGTGACTTCATTACTTGAAGACAAACAAGTCTATATTTTTGATGAATGGGCAGCCGATCAGGATCCTGATTTTCGTCGCTATTTCTATGAAACGATTCTTCCTGAAATGAAGTTGAAAGGAAAAACGGTAATTGCCGCAACACATGATGATCACTACTTCGATATCGCAGACCGGATTATTAAACTGGATTCCGGGCAAGTGATTCAAAACCCGAAACCGCATTTATAACAGTTAAACTCATTCACATAAAATCGAGAGATAATGGATCCGGGTATGCAAGACACCCCGCAAGAAAACCAGGACAAGCACAGTCCCGAACATGAACCGGTGCCAGATCCTTCCCCAGCCGATGGCTCGGAAAAAGGAGAGAAACAAAACTGGGATGATAGAGTAGCCGAGCGCGTTACCCCTGTTTGGCGCAGAATCAAAGTCCCGCTTCTCGTATGTATACTGGTTATACTTTTTTTCGTTGCCTATCTGTTTGATCGTATCTTCATCAACATCTATCCCGGCGAGGCCGGCGTCCTCTGGAAGCGTTTCGACGATGGCGTTGAACAGCGCGTCTATGGTGGCGGCTTACATATAATTAACCCGTTTAATATCATGCACAAGTATGAAGTGCGGGTACAACAACTTGAAACCCGTTTCACCGTGTTATCAAAAAATGGTTTGATAATCCGGATACGCGCTTCAGTTCGATTTATGCCGAACCGTAAAACACTTTATCATCTGCATGAATTTGTCGGTCCCGACTACATCGAACGCGTGGTCATACCCGAAACCCAAGCCGTGATTCGCCGGGTTCTGGGGGAATACGAGCCTGAAGATATCTACGCGACCCAGGGCAACATTATCCAAAACATCGTCCTGATGGCCCTGAGTGAGCTTCAACAACGGCATATTATTCTTGATGATTTGCTTATCAAGGAAATTTTACTGCCTGACAACGTTGCGGAATCGATCGAGATTAAACTTCAGGAAGAACAAAAGTTTCTCGCGTACCAATATATTCTCGAACGCGAAAAGAAAGAGATTGAACGCAAACAGCTTGAATCAGCCGGGATTAAAATCTTCCAGCAAACCATCAACCAAGGTTTAACTCCAGAATATTTGAAGTATCAAGGTATCCGGGCGACGCTGGAACTGGCCAAATCAAACAATAGCAAACTGGTGGTGATCGGTAATGGGGGTGACGGGCTTCCACTCATACTGAATACGCCAAGTGACGCCCTTTCCGCACCGGTTAATCCGCAGATGAATGGACTGCAGATGAATCTGCCGAATAACCCATCAATACCCATGTCTACGGATTCAATACAGTCATCTGCAATCGCGAATACTGCTGCGTCCAACGTGAATCAGGACAAAAATCCAATTCCTCCCGAATCACCTGAACCGATTCCGGAAGAAATCACCCGTCATAAACACACTGATGCCGCCAAACAGCTGAAAGAAGATGAATTAAATGGTTCACTGGCAAATCAGGAACAACTGCAGCGTAAGTTCAAAATTACATTCTAAACCGGTTCAGCTTACCGGGTTAACTCAAGCGATTGAGTTCCCGGTGATCTTGACACTCGACGATAGCTCACAATCATCGAGATCAATCATGCTATCCTTCGTTTCCGCATTAAAACTTCCACAAGAGTTGCTTGCTGCGCCCGTCTTCATATTCCGTCTGAGCTGAATTCCGATTTTTTTGATAGCGAACGACATCATCCCAGACCTCGCGATAGATCGCTTCATCCGCCCCTAGATACTCACGCGAGAAAACGGAACTACCATGTGGTGGTATAAAATACGCCGGTCCATTGATAATTTCCCGCTCGATGAATTGAGTGGCTTTTTTGTTCACCGTTGCATAAAACGACGTGTTTGTAACTTCAGCCGAGATTTCCGGATCAAGGAGGAAATTAATAAATTGCATGGCTGCGTCTGACTTTGTGGTTGAAACGGGGATAGCAAATGAATCGAAAAATACCAACGCCCCCTCGTCAGGCAATGAAAAACGCACGATTTTTCCAACATTGGAGAAGTCTTCATCAACGATTGATGACGCTTCGTACATGAGTTGTGCGATTTCTCCTGACCAGGCCATGGAGATCAACAACTCCTGATCGCCAAGACGCTTCGCCATACCGGTGTTGAGCAGCTGAATATCATGTTGCCCGATAATCTTTTTAAGATAACGACCCGCGTCTTCTACTTCAGACCTGACTCGAGTATTGGGGGACTTGCCCAATGCCATTAAGGCAATCCCGAGACTGTTACGGGCATCCCCCGAAATGGCTATTCTACCTTTAAAGAGTACGTTGGAATCAGGTTCGAACAGATCTTTCCACTGAAACACAATATTCCCGATTTCCCAATAGTTATAACCAATGCCCAAACTGCCATAAATATAGGGAACGGCGTACTGGAACAGGGTCTGAGCCAGCGCCTGGCGCCGAATATCCAGTGCAATATTCTGATAGTTGGTCAAGCTCTCATAATCGATTTTCCGAATTAACTTTCGCTCTGCGAGTTTGGAGACCATAAAATCCGTTGGCATCAGCAAATCATAATCTACATTGATCTGCGTATTCCTGTTTTCCGACGTGAGGCCGAGAATTCTTTCAAACTCATCATTACTGTCAAAAGTCTTAAGCGTTATTTTGAGATTCAGCGTTTTTTCAGCCTTGGCAATAATATCCTCATTAATATACCCAGACCAAAGCAGCGCCTTAAGCTCTATTGGCGGTTCACTTCCTTGGCTCTGGAACACTGAATCAGTATTTTGATTGTTCCCTTTCAGTGCACCACCAAAGTACCCCACAATACCTATACAAACGATCAATATAACGAAAAATAGAACGGATTTTTTTGCCATTAGTAACTAACATTCCTTGAAAAGAACTCGGGCGTATAGCGTTTAGTGTAGAATAAGAAAGCGGGCTGAAGTACTCGAAATACCATACTTTTTTAGCGGCATCAACTTGAGCAAACCTACATCCCCTTGCACGAAACCGAGGATGTAGAGTTACAGTCAATGATAAATTCAAATTTTTAACGGTTTAATCAATGGAAATGCGCTATTTTCTGTTGAATCAGGTCGCTCACCCGGGACACTTCCACACCGGATTGCTCGACCTCTCGGGCAACACTTAATATATCGTCAGATTTGTGGGCAATCGATTCGATATTACCTGCAATTTCCCCAGAAACGGAGGACTGCTCTTCCGCGGCTGCAGAAATCTGCAAAAACCGTTCGTTGACATCGCTGATATTCTGATGGATCTCGGCGATCATTTGACCACTACTTTCAACTGACTGTACACTACGCTGAGCGATTTCTTCACCCTGCTTCATATTATGTGTTGCTTTCGCTGCGTTGTTTTGCAGGGTTTCAATCATGGTTTGAATTTCTTCTGTTGAGTCTTGAGTCCGGCTCGCAAGACCACGTACCTCATCAGCAACCACTGCAAATCCACGTCCAGCTTCCCCTGCCCTGGCAGCTTCGATAGCCGCATTTAGCGCCAGCAGGTTGGTTTGTTCTGCTATGCCACGAATTGTATCCAGTATTGAGCCAATATTCTGGCTATTCCGGGCCAATTCTTGAATCAGCTCAAAAGAACCATTTAAATTCTCTGTCAATTTGTGCACCGCCGATACCGTTTCACGTGTATGCTTCAAACCCGATTCGCTATGTTCACGGGACCGTATGGACAATTCACTTGCGCTGGAAGTTGCTGACGCCACTTCATTGATACTCGCAGACATCTCGGTAATCGCTGAAGAAACAGACTGAGCATCGCGGTTCTGCTCATCTACGAGGGACTTATTGGAGCGTGAACGTTCACTGAACTGCACTGCTGCAGTTTTTAACTGCACAACCGATGCATTGAGCTCCAGTATAAGATTCTCAAACCAGACCAGAAAACCGTCCAGCTTCGTGCTTATATCCCCTATTTCATCCTTGCTATCGACTTCGGAACGGACTTTGAGATTGTTTTTTACTGTCACCTCTTCGAATACATGAAGTATCTTCCTTACTCCCTTTATTAGATTACGTGATATGTTCAACGCAGCGAACGAAACCAAACCGATTAGAACCACAGCGACGACAACTATCGTATATAACCTCGCCAAAGCAGCATTATGAGCTTGACTTGCCAGTCCTTTACTTTTCTCGGACATGGCATCCGCCAGTTGTTTAATAACTTTGATCCTATCTGTCGCCAAGGGAAACCACTCCGAAGGCGGCGGCCCTTTGATGGCACTGAGTGAATCACTTTGCGCTGCAAAACTGGCTTCGATTTTTTCAATCTGAGCAAAAACCGGCTTTTGAACCAATTCATTCACAAGCGTCTGAATCAAAATAATCTGATCATTTTTCAAGCTTTGAAAACGGGCATCAAAATCAGCAATATAGTGGGCAATATCAGAATAGGATGCGATCGATGCAGACTTGCGGGCGTAGACACCATTCAATTTCCCTCTTGATTGGCCCGCACGTTCTTTGAGCCACAAGATATTATGCAAGCTGTCCAACTGGCGATAAACTGAGCCAGACTCAACCTGCTTTATTGACTCCTCTATCACCATCAACGCGATATCGTTAACTTTAGAGTAATAGTCGAATGGTGTTGCAGTCGGATCCAATTGATCAACTTTATTCCGCACGGCTTGTTTTTTATCAAGAAGCCTTCCCAGTTGCTGGATATTTGTGCTGTTAAGCCAGTCATATCGACTCTCGCGACTATTGAGAAGTTCCCGTAGGGCGGATTCCGCTTCATCCGCGACTTCCCGCTGCCCTAAAAGTCTGTCCCGCCCGGATTCCCCCTTTGAGCCCATAAATCCGGCAGTTAATCCTCGCTCTACAGCGTGTTGATGAGCGACACGATCCAAAATACCGATTACATCAACAACTTCCAGCGTTAACTCGGCTTGTATAGATTCCTCTAAAGCAGTAGAACACAGCATTGAACTTAAAACCAATACCATAAAAATAGGTACAGCAGTAACAATTGAGAGCTTAGTGCGTAAAGACATCATCCTTTCGTCCTCATTTCGGCCAAATTTATACAAATAAATAGGAGGTATTACGCATTAGTCAAACGGAAACTGAAGATAAAAACGGCACAACTAACTATAAAGACACGCGGCACTTGAACGATGTACCGGAATTTGAGCATGTTTCGGGGATTTAAGCCGGATCAATAAGACCCGGTAAGCCAATTAGTTATTTGAACTCACCGGGAACCCATTGTGCCTGGCGCTCGTCACAGCGATTCTGAGGCATCAAGTTAATATTCTGATTCGTTCATTTTGATTTCGCAAAATCCGACCAATTGTAGGTTGTAGACTGACCATTTATCGTTACGATGAATTCATCACAGGAAACCAGCTCAACCGTCCCGGTTGAACCCTCTGCACCTTCGAACGTGATTTTTCCGCCCCCAATCGAGCCATTGCTGCAGTTCAGCACCAGATCTTCAATGGTTTCTACAACAATATAACCCCACTCCGTATCATAGACTGTTGCCGATGCCTCCCATCCTGCCCCCGTCTGAACGACCTCATCATCCTCAATGTAATATGTTTCTCCGGTAAAGGAATCGACGAATTCTGCTTCATCAAAATCACAATGGGTTAGATCAACATTGTTGATATTGGTGCAGGTAATCTCTGCGTACTCGATGTAATACTCATCTCCCGTAGAATCGGCGAATGATAGACCTTCATAGATCATAATCGAATCATTAAAATCGTCGGAGTAGTAAAGGTAGATCAAACCATCCATTAGACTCGAGTAGTCTGCAGCAAAATCGTAGGACACAAAATCAGTGAACGTCATTAAAATAGCAGTTTGATCTACGGTACTTTCGAACGCCATACCACCGTTAAAGTAACCACCGTCATAAGCGCATTCGTTAAAGTAAAACTCCACTTGGGTTCCGTCCGCATTAAAATCCAGGTTTGCACTGCCAGCCAGGCAAAGCTCTGTGGTCAGCAGAATTCCGGTTGGGGAACTTCCAAACCCATTGGCAATCAAGCCTGATCGATTGGTTGCGTTAGTGGTGTTCAAATTGGCTATGGCTTTTTTGATCCCCCGTACGGCACCGACTGCAAGATCAGCCGAGTTGGACGTTGAAACCGGAGCGGGTATTGATTTTATGTTCTCTGAAGGCAATGCAAATGCAGTAAATCTTGATTGTATATCGAACGTAGCCACATCCGTGTTGCTATCAACACTCAGGATCATATCCCGCGCTTCAGTGATATTTGCTTTTGTGTACGCTTTGTTTTGCGCTTCAACTTCGTTCGTGAACAATTTTGCCACACCAGCCCGATTGTTCAAAGTACTCAAATCTGTACCCTGTGCCCCACCTGCGATTTCTATCGCCGCCTGGGCAAGCGTTACTTGACCCGCGTTTATACCGTCTGCCCAGAATTTTGCCCCAGCAGCTTCAGCCTCTCGCCCGAACATCTGAAGGTAAAGATTCGAAATAAGCGCTTCTGTAGAAAGACTACCAAAACGCTCTGTATACTCTGCTGATGTTCCGAAATCATTGATAATTAAATCCAGCCGTCCATTATTATCATCGAGCACTTGAGACCAGAAAGCCACCCCTGCGGGATCACCAGGTCGCCCATAATAAGATACGTATATTTCATGAACAGCATTGATTGATTCTTCTGTTGCAGCTTGCACACCGGTTGTCATCACCAGTGCGAATAGCCCCCCGAGCCAGGAAATTAAACCTGCCTTGTGTTTAGCTTGCATACTGACACCTCTCCAAATTCGATCCTGCGTTTTCAAACGCTGTGCCTTTACCGACATACCACAATCACCATGCAGTTAATGGTCATGAAAAGAATGGCCATGGCAATAAAGACCATAATGTTGTTGTACATTTGTTTCTGTTTTAATTATCTAATACTAGTGCACAAAATGCTCATTCTCACGCTATTTGGAACCGTTATTTGGTTACACCGGCGATATAGACTTCTATAGCGCTTTTTGCACTCCAGCATTAAAAATTCTCGTTGTTCCCCCTGCCTAGCGACGTTCTTCAAGACAGTTAGCGACTTTTAACGCTGTTTTTATGTTTCATTTAAACCGGTTTACGTAAACAATTGTGAATGGCATCTCGGAAAAACAGACAGGTTACTCATATTCTTGCATGACTAAAAAAATAAATTAGACACAATCACAAAAAATAGGGACACCCCCATGAACGGCCTGAAAAAAAGTACGGGGATCTTAGCGGCATTGCTTGTTGCCGAACCAGTATACTCAGATCTCAAAACCCTCGACGACTCTTCACTTGGCACTATCACTGGGCAAAGTGGCATTTCAATCGAACTCTCGGCAAATGTTGACATTGGTGAGATTGCCTACCAGGACGAAGCCTTTCTGCTGATCGAGAATCTCAGCCTCGGCGGTATTGGTAATACAGCTCTAGACAACATATTGTTGACCATTGATGTCGCAGGGAACAACGAAACCCTGACACGGGGTTTCTCCACCCTGGCTGAATATGCGAAACAAGGCCTCATTGATTCCAGCAACCCGGATGTCGCTGCTGCTCTGGCGACCTACGACCAAGGCAGTTTGACCGGAGACAACTTCAATGATGGTGACTTGGTCATCCACCTGGAAGGCGCTGCCAACGGCGTGAATAGCAGCAACAGCTCCGATCAAAATATCGAGGCATTTACCCGTGCTGTCGATTTTGGCCTGACGATTGATCAGGTTTCCCTGACCGATAGTGCTTACCAAATCGGTAGCGGCCCCGCATCCGGCACCTCGATGTTTTCCGACTTGGCGATTGAAGGTTACCTTGGGCCCACAGACTTGATTATTCGCAACGGCGGCACAGGCACAAGCACCATAGCCAACGGCAGTATGACTGTTTCCGACACCCGCCTCGAACTCGACTCACACTTCGAGGTTACTGACCTGGATGTGAACTGGGATGTTGCCGATGTACTTCTGATATTCAACTTCGCTGCATTGAAACTCCAGGATGTTAAAATCCATAACCGACGAGGGGAAGACACCACAGGTCACTTTGGTATGGCAAGCATTAGTGCAAAAGTGGGAGAAGGAAGCAGCACATCAAACAATGTAGCCGGCCTCGCGCTGTATGATATCGACTTGAGAATGGATATCGACATGCCTCATGTCCAGTTTGGCTCCAGCCCCAGCATTGGTGAAGTCTATATGACAGACTTTGTCGTCACTGCTGACTTGGTCGTATACGGCCATTAATCGCGTAGCGTTTACTTAACGCTTTCAGCACACGCTTGCTAAAAACGGCAGTTAGGATCGATCGACTCGGCTGCCGTGCCCATTATAAGACCATCACTTTCAAAAACTTGAGGGCATTCTCTTCCCATTGACGCTTTAGATATCAGTACACATCAACAAAATAATAAGGGAAAGACAATGCCTTGCTACGAATTCGAAACCAGTATCTATGCGGAAGACAACCCAATCTTGATGAAGAATCTCGTAGAACGTGGCATTCCGACAACCTATGAATATCTAGCAGACAGCTGCCCTGACCTTTTTGACTGGTCAACGGCCATGGGTTTCGAACCTAACGATTCCTCACCGAATTCTTTGGCACAAAGCCAGAATGTTGAATTTCTTCAAGCTAAATGGAAAAAACGTCCTTGCGTTATACTAATCGAACACAACATGGCACATATTTTTACTAAGAAAACACGCCAGGAACCATTACCTGAATTTTTAACAGATCAAACCTGGTCTGGTCAGGAGTTAAACGAAGCTGTTATCCAAACCGCATTACAGCTTGCAACACAAATTAATAATCGTGGTTTCCATGAACAAATCCGATTCATAGAAAAATTCGGTAAAAGTAAATCCTTTTCAATACGAAAATACGATACTTCACCAGCTTCCGAAGTGCTTTAACCACATTGGAGCGAATCCGCCATTCAAGCTTTCATCAAACGATTGTTGAGGCTCTCGTATAATAATTGTTCAGACTCTCATAAAACGATTGCTCAGACTCTGATAAAATAATTGTCCAAGCTCCGATGTGCACGCCAGCGAACTAAATCCTGCGTGCCAATCCTGCCTTGTCTGGCGAATTTCAGGACCACTTCCAAAGTTTAAAAAATCCCCTTGTAACTCAACATCCATCAACGTATAGTACCTCTGTCTATTTATACAGTATGGAGCAACCCATGGCACTGGTAACCTTGTATATGAGCGATAGAGACCCCCAGAAGCGGACTTTCACAGATAAGAAAGAAGCCGATGCGCACGATAAAAAACTTGAATTGGCTGAAAACATACAGTGTTTTATCGAGAACAATTTAGAGGAACTCAGCGAAACACAGTGTGAGAAGCTCGCAATGTTGATCGCTGAAAACAAAGAGCGTTTCCTGACAGCATTGAAGGGCAAACCTGAGGTTTTAAGTGAAACAGATGCTGAGCCTGATGATATAGACAATGGCAAAGAGAGCAGCGCTGAAAACGTCACAAAAATCGCAGGATAAGCGCAGTAATTCTGAACCAAATGGTGCTGTCCAGACATACATCATTGCACGACTCGACAGCACCAGATTTGGCGCCATAACAGAACCCACTAACCCCGTATCCAGTCTGATCCCCCCCCTGATACAGTCTCACGCTAAAATCGTACTATGATCCGAGCCGCATCCTCGGGTTTAAACCTTTTTTCGTTACCTGAGCCCAACAATATCTGCTCCTGAACACTGGTCGCACCTGAATCACCAACATGCCGTAGCATATTGTGGTTATTTTTCCATACGATAGAGTTAAAAATTTCAGAACAGACGTGGTAGAATCGTCCCGATTCGAGGGTGCGGTCCCCACCAACGACCGTCACATCAGCATCCTGACTTAGACTTCAAGAGTAGAACTTATGACTTTTAATTTTTCCACTCCACCCCAAAGCATTGACATCGTACACCTGGTTCTTGCAGTGCTGGCATTGATCTTTTTTATCTTGTTTCTGATCAAATCAGGAAAAAAATCAGCTGAAACAACTCAAAATACAGACCTGGAAACCACCGAAACAAATACTGAAACAGCCCCCCCAGCTCCCGAAGCACCCAAGCCCGAACCAACCAAACCCACACTTAAAGATACAACACCGGAATCAGCCTTGCAGTTATTGGCCTTATTGCAACAAGACGCTCGTTTTGTTGATTTTATCAATGAAGATTTAACGGGCTTTTCGGATTCAGATGTCGGTGCCGCTGCGCGTGTGGTTCACGAAGGTGCGAAAAAAACGCTCGCTGAATATTTCACTTTTACACCGGTGAAATCCGAAGAAGAAGAAACCCGCATCACCATCGAGAATGGCTTCAAGCCTACCGAGGTGAGGCTCACAGGTAATGTTATTGGAGAGCCTCCATTTACAGGTACGCTGGTTCATAAAGGCTGGAAAGTTACAGACGTCAAGCTACCGAAGCTGTCTTCAGGTCACGATACCTCTATCATTGCCCAGGCAGAAGTAGAACTATAAGGAAATATTGAACATGACTACGGAAACAACCCAACACGAAGACGTTACAGAAAACGGGAATGTGGTAGAAGGCAGTGACCGCCCTTTCAGGTACTCAGTCGGCATCGATCTTGGTACGACACACTGTGTGATATCGTACGTTGATCTGGATGATGAGGCAGACGAGATTACAACCCACGTTCTACCCATTCCGCAAATGACATCACCCGGTAGCGTCGAATCGAAAGATCAATTACCGTCATTTTTGTATATCCCTCATGAGTCTGAACTGTCCGAAGATGACATGGCTTTGCCGTGGGATGCGCAGCCAAATCGCATCGCGGGTGCTCTGGCGCGGGAGTTAGGTGCGAAAACACCAATGCGTCTTGTTTCATCAGCCAAGAGCTGGCTGTGTCATAGCAGCGTTGACTGCAGAGCCCCTTTCCTGCCCTTGAATAGCCCTGAGGAGATCGAAAAGGTATCTCCTTTACAAGCATCCTATGCTTACCTGGATCACCTCCAGAATGCCTGGAATAATGCATTCTCTGAGTATCCTCTAATCGATCAGGAAGTGGTCATTACTGTCCCGGCCTCATTTGATCCAGCCGCTCGAGAGTTGACCGCAGAAGCAGCCAGAAAAATTGGCTTTAATAACATGACATTGCTCGAGGAACCACTCGCAGCGGTGTATAACTGGCTCAATATGACCGGCGGTGGCTGGCGAGATCAAGTGAATGTTGGTGATATTGTTCTTGTAGTGGATATCGGTGGCGGCACCACTGATTTATCCCTTGTAGCGGTCTCTGAGGACGATGGCAATCTGGTTCTCAACCGTATCGCGATCGGTGATCATATCCTGCTTGGCGGAGATAACATGGATCTCGCGCTCGCTTACCGGGTCAAAGCAAAACTCGCTCAGGAAGGAAAATCACTGCAACCCTGGCAGGTACAGGCGATAGTACATGGTTGCCGAACTGCGAAAGAAACACTTTTGAGCGATCCGGAAGTGGAGTCGATGCCAATTGTAGTACCCAGTCGTGGCTCAAAGCTATTAGGATCAACACTCCGCACAGAATTAACCCAGGACGAAGTCCAGGAAACATTGGTAGAGGGTTTCTTCCCGCAAGTTACCGTAGATACCCAGCCCATGCAGTCAGCGCGGGGCGCACTTACGCAAATGGGCCTACCCTACGCTCAAGATCCGGGCATGTCCCGCCATCTCGCTGCATTCCTGACCCGTCAGCATGCTGCTGCCAATGAACTGCTCGGCCATGATGAAGAGGAATTCATCAAGCCAACAGCGGTATTGTTCAACGGGGGGGTATTAAAAGCCCCGGTACTCGCAGACCGCGTGATGTCTATTCTAAATTCCTGGTTGAGTGCTGCAGGTCGTGATGAAGCAACGCTCTTACAGGGTTCCGACCTTGATTTAGCGGTAGCAAATGGTGCCTCTTACTATGGCCACGTTAAACAAGGTCAGGGTGTCAGGATCAAGGGTGGTATTGCAAGCGCCTACTATGTAGGAATAGAAAGTGCGATGCCAGCGATTCCGGGAATGGAGCCACCGCTGGAAGCGCTTTGTGTGGCACCATTTGGTATGGAAGAAGGCACCGAAACCGATGTGCCAAGCCAGGAGTTCGGATTGGTTGTGGGTGAACCGGTACGCTTTCGCTTTTTTGGTTCTCGCGTGCGACGGGAAGATGTGGCAGGAACCCACCTCGATTTTTGGGAGCCCGAAGAGCTACAAGAGCTTCCTGAAATTCAGGCCACATTGCCAGTAGAAGGTCGGGTCGCAGGGCAAGTGGTGCCTGTAAGGCTCGCCTCTCGTGTCACTGAAGTGGGCACGCTCTGTCTCGAAGCGATTCCAAGCGATGGCAATGAGCGCTGGCAAGTCGAATTTGATGTAAGGGATAAGAAACCGGATCTTGAGGAGCTGGTTTCCGAAGAATCTGAATTGGACGAAGAATCGTTTGAAACAGAAGAATAATTCCTTATAAAATTCAATATCAACGGAATACCCATATTCCGCTTTGATCATCTAAAAGTCATGTTTACGAAACCGCATTGTCGAGCAGCGTAAACAGGCTAGACCCGAGCATGGCTCGGGTTTGTTTTTTCTGAATCAGGCAAATAAATACCGAGAGCTCATGACGCACGCAAATTCCGAAGCCAAATTCATCGTTGGGATCGACCTGGGCACGACACACAGCGTTGTCTGTTATCTGGACAAACAACATCGCCTTGATCACCGCGAAATCAATGTCTTTGAAATTCACCAACTGGTCGCCGCCGGTGAAGTAGGCAGACGCCCCCTGCTCCCCTCATTTCGCTACCATCCTATCGATAACGAATTGAGTGAAGCGGATATCGCACTGCCTTGGGATGCCCAATTACCCGGCGATCTGCACCAAGTCGTAATCGGCAGTTGGGCACGGGAACTCGGAGCCAAAATGGATGGACGCTTGGTCTCCAGCGCGAAAAGTTGGTTATCCCACCCCGGAATCAACCCCGAGAATCCGTTGCTGCCCTGGGGTGAAAGTGAAGGTGTTGGTAAGGTTTCCCCTGTTGTTGCCAGCGCCAGCTATCTATTCCATATTCGACAATCATGGAACCACGATCACCCTGATGCCCCGCTGGAAGACCAGGAAATCATCGTCACCATCCCTGCTTCATTTGATGAGCTTGCGCGCTCACTAACTCTCAAGGCCGCAAATTTAGCGGGGCTGCGTGAAGTACTCTTGCTCGAAGAACCACAGGCGGTTTGTTACGACTGGTACGGCAGGCATTCCGATTCTGCTGCGACCATACTCGAAAAGAGCCAATCAGTATTGATTTGTGATATCGGCGGTGGCACTACGGACTTGAGCCTGATCAAAGTGAGCCATGACACTGATGCGGGCATGCAACTGGATCGAGTGGGCGTGGGTGATCACTTAATGTTAGGGGGAGACAATATCGACCTTGCCCTGGCCAGAATCAGCGAACAACGGCTCGCAGGGAGCAAAAAGTTAAATTCAGGTCAACTTGCACAGCTGATACAACAGACACGTAAAGTGAAGGAGTTGCTCCTAAAAGATGGTGCGCCTGAATCAGCCAAAGTAACCGTTCTTGGCAGTGGCAGCAAATTGCTTGGCGGCACAAAATCCTGCGACTTGTTGCGCTCAGAAGTGGTGGATATCGCGATTAACGGTTTTCTGCCCAAAGTCGATATTCAGGATCGACCGATGAGACGCAAAAGTGCCGTCGTCGAGTTTGGTCTGCCTTATGCAGCCGACCCTGCTATCACAAAACATCTTGCAGAATTTATCCAGCGTCACAGCACCGAGATACCGGACACACTGCTACTTAACGGCGGCGTTTTTAACTCTCCCGCTATAGTCGCAAAGATTAAGGGTCAATTAGATGATTGGCTTGGCAAATCGTCTTTGCTGCTGAATAACGCCCGGCCAGACTTGGCCGTTGCCTTTGGTGCAGTATCTTACGGCCTGGCTCGATCAGGAGCACAATTAAAAATAGGTGGAGGCTCTGCGCGCAGTTACTTTCTGTTGATCGAAACCGGCAGTGAGCAATCCGAGGGCGTCTGCATCTTACCCAAGTCAACCAACGAAGAGACTGAAATCAGGCTGGTAGACCGGAAATTCGAACTCCGACTTGGCCAGCCCGTTCGGTTCAACCTTATGACGACCTCTTCCGATCAGGCGTTCAACCCCGGAGAGATTAGCGCGTTGGGCGCAGAGTTCAACTCACTTCCCCCCCTTTATTCTGTTTTGTCGGGTAACGCGGAAGATTCACAGTCTTGTACAGTGGAGCTGGCAGCAACCCTGACCGAGGTCGGCACCCTCAAACTTGAATGCGTGGACAGTGCGGATGACGCTCACCGGTGGCTCGTTGAGTTTACAGTCCGACAACCCGGTTCTGATACCCATTCTCCAGCACAGTCTCAGGAACTCGATTCGAATGCCCCTCCATCAATAAAACTGCCACCACGATTCAACGAAATTATCGAACAAGTTGACCTGGTATATGGAGAAACCAAAAAGGGGGTCGACCCGAAAGCGATTAAACGATTACGGGCCGATATCGAGAAAGCAATCGGTAGTCGTGATACATGGGATACGGCGCTTTCCCGTGCTTTGGCGGATGTCATGCTCAATGGTATAGGCAACAGAACAAGAACGATGGCCCATGAACGGGTTTGGTTGAATTTAACTGGATACACCATGCGTCCAGGTTTCGGTGCACCACTGGACGACTGGCGAATCAGTCAGGTTTGGCCACTCTTTTCACCGCAACCTGTACATAATAAAGAGAATCAATCCTGGAGTGAATGGTGGATTTTCTGGCGTCGTATTTCAGGTGGTTTAAACCAGGAACAGCAACAGGAAATCTATAACACAATACGACGTTACATCGATCCCAAATCGTTGCAAAGCCGCAAAACAATGGCTGAAGTAAAGCTTAAATCTTACGAAGACATGGTACGTCTGGCTGCGTCTTTGGAGCATTTACCAGTCGCTTCAAAATCAGAATTAGGGAATTGGTTAGTCAAGCGACTCCAGAAAAAAAGCGAAACCCTGACAAGTTGGTGGGCTCTGGGTCGGGTTGGATCACGCATTCCATTCCATGGCTACCTTGATAATGTAGTCCATAAAGATGACATAACCCCTTGGCTGGAAACAACACTGAAGGCAGACTGGAAACAATGCCAGCCTGCCGCTTTCGCTGCGGTCATGATGGCCCGCCTATGCGGTGATCGAGACAGGGATATAGACGATAATCTGAGAAACCGTATCATTGCTCAGCTAACCAGTAGCAAATGCCCGAAAGAATGGGTCGGGTTTATGGAAGAGGTCACTGAACTCAGCGAAGCCGACACCAAGAAAGTATTTGGCGAATCACTGCCTGCCGGTTTGAAATTAATAGAATAACAAAACGTCACAACATTGTAATAAAGGGGGTTACCTTGCGCATATTTCTAGTCTCGATCATTTCCATTGTCAGCTTGCTCACACTGGCCGTTTTCATTCAGGATCCTGAAACCAATAACGTCAATGCCTGGCAACCTCCTGTACTCGACCCGAATTTCGCAAAAACAGCCAATAATGCGCTCGGTCAAACCCATCGAATCCCGTTGGATAGCCACGCCCCTGAAGACGTTGCAGTAGACCCGCACGGAAATATCTTTACCGGTACAGCGGATGGAGCTATCTATCGGATTAACCCGGATAACAGGATTCATAAATTGACCGATACGGGTGGACGCCCTCTCGGCATGAAATTTTACCCCGCGGGTTCAGACAAAGAGCAGAATCTCGTGGTAGCCGATGCCGCGAAAGGTCTTTTGGAAATCAGTCCAGAGGGTGAAATTAAAACGCTCACGTCCGATTTTCAAGGTATCCCTTACGGATTGATTGATGACCTCGACATTAGTACCTCTGGCGATATCTATTTTACCGATGCAAGTAAAACATACCCGCTAGAGTCCTATATCAAAGATATTATTTCTCACGGTGACAATGGTGCGTTCTACGTCTATCGGAACAGTACGAAACAAGTTGAATTATTGGCTGATGGGTTATTCTTCGCGAATGGCGTGGCCCTAAGCCCTGACGAAACCTACGTTCTCGTCGTTGAAACCAGTAAATACCGAGTCCTTCGATACTGGCTTGAGGGGCCCCAAAAAGGCCAGATTGAAGTATTCGTAGACAACCTTCCCGGAGCACCTGATGGCATTATGGGGAATGGTCAGAATCAATATTGGTTATCCCTGGCCGCCCCTCGCAAACACTTGCTCGACGCAATCTTGCCCTGGCCTAAAGTCAGGTCACTCATGTTAGCCCTGCCGACGGCTATGTTGCCCGGACCTGACCCCGTGGCATGGGTGCTAAAATTCAATCAGAGCGGTGAAATTGTTGCGAATCTGAATGACCCTGATGGCAGAGCCTTCCATGCCATTACCAATGTAATCGAGTACAAAGATCAACTTATCTTTGGTAGCCTGGCCGAGGACGCTGTAGGCGTTTTCAAACTCAACATGCCCTGAGGTAGCCCCTGGCTCAAGGGGCATTAAGATCGATCTCTTCAAATTGCCCTTTCCGGTTTAAAACAGTCCCCCATACTCTATCGCTGGCTTGATGGTTTGAGGGGCTGAAGCCGATGTCTGTGCCAATTCCAATATCATGGCTTGAAATCGATTCGAGTCGATTTGCGACGTCTTCCACATCAAAGTATCGCCCTACAGAATTCAGCGCTTCGATAAAAATTCGTGCGGCGATAAATCCCTCAGCAGAAATAAAATCGGTCTCTTCATTCGGGAAGTATTTTTTCAAAGACTCCCGATAGAGCAACATCCCCGTGGCATAAGAGTCATAATGCGGGACAACCTGAGTAACCAGAATCTTGTCTGTGAATTCCGGCCCGTACTCTAATAACTTTTCGGCAAGCGCTCTGGATCCAACAAAAGAGACATTTGCAATTTCACCGGAAAACCCGTTTTGTCTCATATGCACAGTGAATTCTGCACTTGCAGAATAGGTTCCGATAATGATTAGTGCTTCGATTTCTTCTATCCTGCTCGTAAACAATTCTGCTGCATCGAAAATATTGGAAGAATTACGCTCGTAAGCGGCTTTGATCACAGTTTCCGGGGCAACACCAGCCCTGTTGAGGGCCTGAATTACACCTTGCAATCCGTCCTGACCATAGGAATCATTCTGATAAAAAACGGCTATTTTATTTGGATCAATGTTCTTGATCTTAGTGTAGTGCTGAACTATTGCAGCGGTTTCTTCGAAGTAGCTCGCCCGATAATTAAAGACATATCGGTCAGGCGGACTTTTCCTCAGGAATGAAGCACCAGAGAAAGAGCCAAAAACAATCATCCGATTTTTTAACGTGATTGGAAGAATCGATTTTGTTGTCGGCGTGCCAACAGCACCCAACAATGCAAATGCACCCGCATCAGGATGGATGAATACCTCGATATTTTCCTGGGCCTTTTCGGGCTCGTAATTGTCATTGGCCGCCATCAACTCGATTAATCGACCATTCACCCCACCATTTTCATTCACGTATTCGATATACGATTCGATGCCAATACGCATGGACCGCCCGATTTCTCGTGCGCTTCCCCGGAAAGGGGCACTCATCGCCAACCGGATTCGATCTGACTCGACCCCTCTCGGTGATTGAAACTTATTAACATGAACCATCCATAAATCCATGATTTCGTAGCGGTTAACAGGCGAGTAATACAATACAGGCCCGAGCAAAAGCAATGCCGTTACCGCCCATCCCAACCAAGGCAAACGTTTTTTCCTTGGACGAATATGGGTTGGCCTCTGTGTTACGGAAAGCACATCTTCTGGGTTCAGACGCTCCTCAGGGGTATTCACATCCTCGGCTCTTACAAGCTCTTGAACCCGGGTAACTTCAGCTGCGCTGATGGGTTGTAACAGCTCAGCTGTCGGTAACGAATTTTTCGTTACATCCGGACCCTCGTTCGCTTTACGGCCTCCGGGTTTGACACGGGTCGCCTCTTCCATTTCTTCGATCTTGCCTAACGCGCCGCATCTCTTGAATTGACGTTCAATACGCTGAGCACTCTGCAACGCCAGATTTTTCCTGACGATCACTCGCTTACCTGTAAACAAGGCATTGAGCTGTTTATCACTGAAATTCATGGCATCCTGTAATGCCTGGCGAACATCTTGAACCGATTTGTCTGCCTCAATTTCGGAATTGAATACAAACCGGTACTGACATTGCTGGTCTCGATCAAGCACCACAGTTTCCAGATTCTGTGATTCGGTATGAGCAGTCTGATTTACAACAACTTTTTGATACTGCTGAGCGTGGTTTAAAACATCGGCCCATAGATCTTTGACAGAGGCATAGCGATCATCCCGATCCTTAGCCATCGCTTTATTGATAACCTGTTGTAACACGAGAACATCCGTATCCTTTACGCTCATCGGATCCAGTTTTGGAGGCGGCTCCGATATTTGTCGACCCATAATAATTTCACGACTTGCACCCGAATAGGGTTTTTTCCCTGTGGCCATGAAATAAATGATTGCACCCAGCGCATAAATATCGGCGCGAGTGTCAATATCAAGCCGACCTTCAATCTGTTCCGGGGCCAGATAACCAGCGGTTCCCATGATCATGCCCAAGCGCGTATGTTTCAGATCCTCTTCGCTTAACGGCTTACTGATTCCGAAATCCAGTATTTTAATCGCGGTAGTATCGCCCGCCAGGCGCGATACCATTACGTTGTTGGGCTTAAGGTCTCGGTGCACAATGTTTAACTTATGGGCAGCGTGTACGCCATTGCACAACTGCTCGATCACCCACATTATTTGCGCCAGAGCGATCCCGCCTTTCTGCTTCACAATGACCTCGAGATCCTCACCTTCGAGATATTCCATTGCCAGATAGACAATGCCGTCTTCAGGGGTTTTGCCAAAATCAAAAACACCTACCACATTCGGATGATTCAATTGGCTTATAATTCTGGCTTCCCGGAGAAACAGATTAATAAAGTCTTCGTCGTTCAGGCTCGGTCGTAACACTTTTAAAACAACATTACGATTAAGACTTAGCTGATTAGCTAAATAAACAACACTCATGCCGCCACTTGCCAACGGTTTCACAATTTCATATGCGTTGTTTACTTTTCGTCCCAGTAGTGGGTCATTTTGATTTGCAGATAATGGCATAAATTCTAGTGTTTCTTGCTGGGATTATTGATCAAGATATTCTACCAACTTACTACTGGTTTGACGCAGTCTCTGGCTTAACAAAAGCGATATCTTCCACATCAATTTATACGCAATGAGTGGATGATCATTTACGAGTTTATCGAGTTGGGCTTTACGAATTGCAAGATAAACCACATCATCAACGGCAACAGCCTTCGCCGAGCGGGGTTGGCCATCGATAAGCGCAATTTCGCCAAAGGTCTGCGGTGGTCGCAACTGGACAAGCTTGAATTCCTGGCCTCCCTCCGTCCTAAGCACACTCAGTACCCCTGAGATTAATACCCCCATCTCTCGCTCGGTGCTGCCTTGCTCGAAAACAACGGTACCGCCTACTATCTCGTGATAATCGAAATAACGGCACAATTTCAATATCTGCTCCCAGGAAAAATCATTTGCCCAACTCGTTTTGTCGAGTATCTGAGCCATGTCCTCCAAGCGGTTTTTTATCGGCTTTGTACCTGTCAATTGAACTGTACCTGTTACTTTGGATCCGGGCTTTCAACTTCCATTTTGGAGAGCTACGTTTTCTATAAACTACGTTTCTGAAGATCCTGCTTCTCGAAATCAGCGTGGCTTGCCCGCTTTAAAGGTTAACGTCGACGCAGAGCAACCTTGTTTTCAGTTTAGCTGATCATTCCGGTAACGTGAGGAAATCGTTATGTCAGAATTGTGACGTGATGCCATTAACATTTTTTGATAAATTTGTACCATTTTTACAAAAAGCATATTGAACACACATGTTGGCACCGATAACATAAAGATTCCTCTCATCTAATAATAAAAGCAGGTTCGCGACGATGATCAATGAAATTGCACAGGACAGCTATTCAAGTATCGATGACCCTGATCTGAAATTAATCCATTCACATGTCGAACTATATGGCACACAGTCCAGCTCAAGATTCGTATTCCAGCCGGGAGTACACTACTTTACCAGCGAGTTTGGCGTCTTATGCTATAGCACCCAAAAAACCCCATGGGGCGTAACCAACGTCGTATTTACCAACCCGCTGTGTGCAGCAAAGAATACCGCTACACTACTGGCTCATTATTTTCGAACTGTAGGGACACCCACAATTTTTATTGGCGTTGATCAATTTGTATCAGACATTCTGATTCGCATGGGCCATCGCTGTAACCAGATTGGTGTTGAAAGTGAAATCGATCTGTCTGCATTCACGCTAAAAGGCAGTGACAAAAAACAGATTCGCCATGCCAGTAATTTTGGCAAGCGAACTGGTGCTTGCGTAAAAGAATTACCATGGTATGAAGTTGACAAGGCGCAAGTCAGTAAAATATCCAGGGCATGGCGAGATTCCAAGCGTACCGCATCACGCGAACTGCGCCTATTGACCCGCCCGCCAGTATTTGCCCAGGAAAACCCTGTTAGAAAGTTCTATTGCTTTCAGGGCGACACACTCCTTGGGTATGTATTCTTCGAGCCTTATTACCGGCAAGGAAAGATTATTGGCTATTGCGCTAATATAATACGATGCCTCCCAGGTAAAGAATCAGGAACGGTGTCCGATTACATCATCCTTGAAGCCATGAAAAAATTTAAAGCTGAAGGGGTTGCTTTACTGTCTCTGGGCATCTCTCCTTTGGCTGCAGTCGAGCCTCATCCGGGTGAGCACAAATCTATTCGTAACCTTGCACGCTGGTTGTTTAAAAACGGCAACAAGCTTTACGCCTTCCAGGGACTCGCTTATCATAAAAGTCGTTATCGACCCACGCAATCAACCTGGTATATGTGCACCCCTAATCTACCAGTGCTGCAAATTGTCTATACCGTTCTCTTCTCTACAGGGATTATCAATATTCCTTTCCTTGAGCGATTCAGCTTGGGTAAACGATCTGTAGTACACAACGACCTTGTTGGTTCTTAACCGCTTTCCTTCGACTACAGGACTTGTAGCAGAAGTCTTGTAGTCAATCAAGATAGTGCCAACATTCAGAGCGCCAACATTTATACGCCAGGGAGAAAGCCCTGACCTGAACACCGGGTAACCGGCTTATTGTTTGATGCTACGCTTGGGTTATAATGGTGTCGCAACTCACGCCTATAACCTAAGAGAGACCCCCATTGACCAAGTTTCGCCCCTGTATCGACCTCCACCAAGGGAAAGTCAAACAAATAGTAGGTGGCAGCCTGAATGACTCAGGTGCACGCACCAATTTTGTAAGCACCCATAACTCCGCACACTATGCAACACTCTACAAAACACACAACCTGACAGGTGGGCATGTCATTGCGCTTGGTCCCGGTAATCAGGAAGAAGCCCTCAAAGCCCTGAATAGCTGGCCGGGAGGGATGCAATTTGGCGGTGGTGTCACAACTGAAAATGCGAACCTGTACCTCAATGCCGGAGCCTCGCATATTATCGTTACTTCCTACCTCTTTCAATCCGGGCAACTCTCTATCGATCGGTTGGAATCCCTCCACCAAGAGGTTGGCAAAGCGAACCTGGTGCTAGACTTAAGTTGCCGTAAAACCGAAGATGGCTGGCATATCGCAACAGACCGATGGCAAACCATAACTGAAACGGCAATCACTAAAAACACACTGGCCGAGTTGGCAAATTACTGCTCAGAATTTCTGATTCATGCAGCAGATGTGGAAGGCCTGCAAGCAGGCATTGACCAAGATCTCGTTAAACTACTGGGCGATATAACACCTATCCCGACAACCTATGCAGGAGGCGCTAGATCTATCGAAGATTTACAACTGGTTGAGACACTCTCAACCGGTAAAGTAGACCTGACCATAGGCAGTGCACTAGACATATTTGGCGGTTCTGGAATCAGCCTGGAGGAGTGCCTTGACTGGAACAAACGCGGATAAATAACAAGCATTCTCTGGCACATACAGGGGGGGGATAGCCCCCTCGATCACTCAAAAGTAATTGCTCAACGCCCTGTATTTGACTCACCTTCCACGTCCCTCCCCCAACTCTCCTAAACCGAAGAATTATATCCACATTTACAGCGGCAGCGCTTTCGTATAATCTTTTAGTACGCTATCGTACTTATTAGGCATTTATGCAATGCCATACCGGACTGAAACAACATCCATATAGTACGCTGCCGTACTTAATTCACTACAATCGAGTAAAAATTCATGACCAACCATACCGACCTATCAGAAAGTTTCGAGACCTACAGAGATGTAGAAGCCTATTTCTCCAATGCAGAGCATAACTATGTAAAAGAACAAACATTTGATGGTACAACTCTTTTAACATTAAATGATCCGGATCGTTTGAATTGCCTGAGCGGCTATCTCACAATTCAACTCGGAAATGCTATTGAACGCTTGAACAAAGACCCAAAATGCAAGTCAGTAATAATAACGGGCACAGGGAACGCTTTTAGTGCCGGTGGAGACATGGCATTAATGGGAATAGCACACAAGGCGCTGAACCACAAAGCCGATGAAGGTGCGACTATCATGCGAAACTGGATAAGATTGCAGTTTGGCAGGGTTGCGCGGTCTATAAGATCATCCGAAAAATTGTATATCTCTGCTGTAAATGGCCCCGCTGCCGGGGTAGGTTTGGCGTTTGTATTCGCATCAGATTTGATTTATCTGGCCAACAATGCTTCGCTCGTTCCCGCATTCGGCAAGATCGGCCTCGTCCCGGAAGTCGGATCGAACTGGTTTTTAAGTCGGGGCCTTGGCTATCAAAAAGCATTTGAGTATTTCCTCAAAGGCTCACCTATTCCCGCTGAAACCGCCTATGAATTGGGGCTCATCAACGCTGTCGTCGACCCCGCTGATCTTATTCAATATTGCGTTGAGCGGGCACATGAGTATACTCAACTGCCAATGCCCCTGATTTCAATGACAAAAAATTTACTCCAGAAAGCATCTGACATTGATTGGTTCAGTATGATCGACATTGAAGAGTATGCAGAAGCAGTTTGCTTCACCACACAGTATCACCAACGCGCTGTTTCAGCATTTGCAGCACGGACAAAATAAACCGGGTAAAAATCCCCAGAATGACTAAACGATCAGAAATACCGGAAGGCAGCACGTTGTATCTGCTTTCCGTTATTAACAAACGAATTCGCAGAAGGCTAGAGCTCCAGTTGAAGTCTCATGTCGATAGCCGCCTTTCAATATCTCACGCCGACATCGTATTTTTTACACACTTAAACCAGCGAGCCACAATTTCTGATTTAACACGGCATCTAGGTGTTACCAAATCAACGATGACAGTATTGATTCGGAAGCTGGAAGAACTGAAATTGATTCAGCGATTAACTGACAGTAAAGATCGGAGAACCACCTGGATCACGCTCACCGCACAAGCAGAAGAGTTGACTTACCAGGCAAAAGGATTCGGAGCAGAAACAGAAAAACAATTACTGAGTCCATTGAGCGCAGATGATCGCCTCACTTTCGTGCGTATATTGCACACTCTAAAGCACCATACTGATGCATGGTAAATCTCATTAAAACAACATGTTGCACACACAACAATTTGATACATTTTTTACACATTTTGTTACTTTGTATGACTCGGCACCGATCGAATAATCAGTATACTAAAGCATTGTGCCGACTTTGATCATGCAGTAGTGAACCGAAAGCGGTTCTTTGACTAGACGGCTTCGAGTCTGAGTTTTCGAATGAGAAGCTTATGGGTATGAACAACCAAATCCGAGTTTGGTTATCCAGTCTGATGCTCGCGGTACCCGTGATGGTGCCGTTAACAGTTTATGGATCCCCTCCAGATCCATCAAACGATATTGCTCATACAGCAAACAACACTTATCTTACGGCCTGGCAAGATTTGATCAAACAGGGTCAATCCTGGGAGGATTCCAGAAAGCTCGAAGAAACAAATGCTTTTTTTGCGAATTTTGACTGGAAAGCAGACAGTACTCTGTGGAAAACCGAAGATTATTGGGCAACGCCGATCGAGACTATTTTGTCCAAAGCCGGCGACTGTGAAGATTTCGCCGTAGGCAAATATTTAACTCTCCTCGCTCTGGGCATCCCGATGCCCCGCCTCCGACTGACGTATGCTGTTCAAGTGGAATTGAATCAGGCTCATATGGTGCTCGCCTATTTCCCGGCGGACCGAACAGACCCACTGATATTGGACAACCTGATTCCCGAAATAATGCCGGAATCGTCACGGCCCGATCTGAAAACGAAATATCGATTTAACGACAAAGCAATCTGGTTTCATGAATCGTTACAAAGTGAGCGGAAAGTCGAAAGAGATATTAGCGAGCTGGCCGGTTTCGTCAAATGGAATGAAATGAAACAACGACTCAACTCTGACCCCTTCAATCAAGAAATTCTGCAGCTAGCACAGGCAGAAACTGAACGTGCCAATGAACAAGGTCTTCACTCATCAGAGCCATCAACATCACTGTAGCAGGGCTATTCAGCCTTGAAATTTATAACCCACACCGTAAACGGATTGGATGAGATCCCGATCTTGAACTACTTCCTTAATTTTCTTGCGCAACTTCTTGATATGGCTATCTATTGTTCGATCACTTACAATTCGATACTGATTATAGATACTTTCCATTAGTTGGTTGCGATTAAAAATTCTACCGGGTTCACGAACCATTACCGCGAAAAGATTGAACTCGACGGCAGTCAATGCCAGCGGGTTTCCATTGATACTTGCTTGGTATTTCTCCTGGTCCAGTTTGATTCCAGGAGGAAGTCCGGTTCGAAATTGGTCTGTAGCCTTTTTCTGCCAGGTTGATCGACGCAGAATTGCTTTGACCCTAGCCACGATTTCACGGTAACTGAAAGGCTTGCAAACATAGTCATCTGCACCCAATTCCAGCCCTAGTAATCGATCAATTTCTTCTAGCCGGGCTGTTGTCATTATGATCGGTATTTCGGAATAGCTCCGAATTTCGCGACAAACCTGTAAACCATCTTTACCGGGAAGCATCAAATCCAGAAGAATTAAATCAGGGTTAACGGAGGACACCCATTCATTTACATCCAACCCATTGTCCAGAATATAGGTACGAAAACCAGACTGAACAAGGTAGTCACTTAATATTGATGCTAATTTGGGTTCATCCTCGACAATCAATATTACCCTGGACTCAATATCTTTAGGTTGTAAGGCATTTAATTCTGAAGTTTTCGTTTCCACAGCATTTACACACAAGCATCCATTGGCCTCTGAAAAAGCCAGAACATCGATTAACAACAGTGGTATCGTTACACACAAGGTAACCGGACGGTAAACCTGACTCCACCAAGGCTTGACTGGGCTGCACTCAGTCTCCCGTTGTGTCCGTCGACGATGCGCCTGCAGATTGCCAGTCCGAGGCCTGAGCCACCAGTTCTACGATTACGAGCCGCATCAACACGAAACAATGGGTCAAAGATACGTTCAAGATGATCTTCTGGCACTCCAGGCTTGGAGTCCTCCAAGATAATCTCCACCCAGTTTTTTTCGGAATCGACTCCACTGCGTCCCCTGATAATTGAGACAAAAACCTGAATAGTCCCTGGATAATCAGTATATTGCACTGCATTTTGAAACAAGTTTCTAAAGAGCTGTTTTAACCTGTTTTCATCCGCCCACAGTGGAATTCCCGTACCATCCCTAAGCCGATCTATGTCGTCAATTATGGATAGCGATTTTTTACTCCCGTGATCCCTCAAAATATTTAATTCATGTTGCAATATGGGAAGTAGATCAAGATTTTGCTTCTTATACTGCAGTGCCCCTAAATCAGATTTGGTCAAATCGTAAAGGTCATCAACCAGTCGGCTCAAGTTTTCGACCTCATCCTGCGCAGATCGAATATTTTCGGGACTGGCGGATCTGATACCATCCGCCATGGCTTCCAACTCCCCCTTCATAATGGCAAGGGGTGTCCGTAATTCATGAGACACATCTGCAATCCAGCGCTTCCGTTCCGTATCATGCTTTTCAAGTGATTGTGCCAAATGGTTGAAATCTCTGAACAACACGCCAATTTCATCGCGGCTGGTAACTTTTAATCGGGTTTCAAAGTGTCCTGATGCGATGTGATGCGTCGCCTGAGCCAGTGATTTCACGCGCCTAACCAAGAAAATCGAGAGCGGAAAACTGACTAAACCGGACAGGAAAATAACGAGAATGCTGATGATTAGAAAATTACTACGCAATTCGGATGCGATATCCAAATCAAAATGTTCAATGATCCGGTCACGGGAATTAAAAGCAATCCAACCAACAATGTTTGAACTTCTGATGTTATCATTTCTCTTTAGACCAGATTCAGCACCATCGACTCGAATGGCAATATACTGCGACTGACTTCGTGCTCTGAAATCTCCAGCCAACAGCGTCTTTTCGGCATCCAGCAATCCGAATCCCCCTCCAGCCCGGTGTTTTTTTCGGCGTTTTGACTGATCGGGGAAACCGGAAAAAAGGCGTTCATCCAGAACAGGTTCCCGATTCCGTGCGGGATGATCTCCTCTATCCCCCCGCCTGATTGGAGGTGGGGCATGCAAAGTATCCCGTGGGTCATATTCAGGCGATCCGGGTCGTCGCCCCCGACCTGGACCACCGGGTCCACCTGGACGTAGATCGACGCCGGCGCGATCCGCTATCGTATAAAACAGCATGTTATCCCCAGCTATAAACTTCCAATTTCCTGTTTTTTTGTAAGCATGGGACAGCATACTTGCCAGGTTATGGAAATCCTGTTGCTCTCGTTGATTGATATACTTGAGTAAGCCACGATCAACACTCCATTGCATCATTGCATACATTAAGACAACAACAAATGAGCTCGCGCAGAGCAAAACCAAAAACAGCTTGTATTGAATTTTCAACCTAAATCATCCCGGCGACACTCAGACAAATAATATAAGTGAACCAAATCGCAATTTCATGGTGTCCTGCAATCTTCCATATTTCTTGCACAATTTGACCACAATAGCTGCACCTTTGCTTTCTACGATAAAGAGACTACCGCGCTTGAGTATAGACATCGGAGCTTGAGGATATGAATACCACCAAACCAAGAATTAAAAATGGATTAAAACGACCATCTTATGTGCTCGCGAGTACCATTTCGCTGAGCATACAAGCTTTTCTGGCAGCACCACTGTTCGCTGAACACATTGAGCAAATCACGGGCCTGACAGGTAATCAGGTGCTTAGCCCTCAACAGCGTCCTGCACCCCGGCCCGGTCCAGCACCCGCTACAGGCCAAGGCGATTCCGGTCGTGGCGCCCCCCCCGCCCAGCCTGGTCCTGCGGAGATTGATATTACGCTGAGGGACATAATAGACAACTTCGGCCTTGATCGCCGTGCTGATTCTGCATTGTTACCTGAAATCGAGCACCCCGTCCCCCAGCTCGGAATGAAATTGTTTTTCAGTAAAAGTCTCGGTGGGCAGTTCGATTCTGCCTGTGTTACGTGCCACCATCCTGCACTTGGAGGAGCGGACAGGCTTTCACTCTCCGTAGGTGTCGACGCAATAGACCCTGATTTGCTGGGCCCCGGAAGACAACATCAGAGTGGTGTCCCTATTGTCCCGCGAAATGCCCCCACTATTTTCAATACCGGACTGTGGGACACCGGTTTGTTCTTTGACACCCGGGTGGAAAGCATCGGTAAGGAGCCGGGAACAAATGGCATGCTTTCTGGTATTCGCACACCAGACAGTGCGTTTTTTACCCCGGACGAGAACGCCGGCGCAAACCTGGCTGCAGCACAAGCCCGTTTTCCGGTAACCTCAGTTGAAGAAATGAAATCTGATAATTTCGAATTTGGCTCCGGCAATGAAGCGATACGGGAACACCTAGCGCAACGTATCGGCGGCTATGGCGCAGCAGCTGATGAGTTACCCGCTAACAGCTGGCTTGACGAATTTCAAATGGCATTCGGATCAACAGCTCCAGCTGAAGACCTGATTACCTTCGATAATATTGCCTTTGCTTTGGGGGAATATGAACGCTCAATGGTATTCGACAACACGCCATGGTCACGCTACACAGCAGGTGACCTTAATGCGATAAATAGAGAGGCCAAACAAGGTGCAAGACTGTTTTTTACACCCGTGGCGCAAGGAGGGGCAGGCTGCGGCGCTTGTCATAACGGGCCATTGTTCTCTGATGGACAACATCATAACGTTGCCTTCCCCCATATTGGCCCAGGAAAAGATGATGGTAACAATGATGACTTTGGACGGGAACGTGAAACTGGTGATCCAGTAGATCGCTATCGATTTCGAACACCGTCATTGTTGAATATCGCGACAACAGCGCCTTATGGCCACACCGGGGTTTATACTTCCCTGCAACAAGTTGTAAGGCACTACGTCAATCCTCAACGCAGTGTTCAAACCCTTTTTGACCGCGGCGGTGCATGCTCCCTTCCACAATATCGAAATGTTGACGACTGCGAATTGCTCTACCCTGAAAACGAGGCTAACTCAATTCTGGCATTACAGAAACTGCAACAAGAACGACAACAAGGTATTTCTCGTTTTCAATCCCCCAGACTGGATAACCAACAAGTCGATCAGCTTGTTGCATTTCTGGAATCCCTGACAGACGATTGCGTACAAGATCGCGCTTGTCTTTCCCGCTGGATCGCAGACCCGGAATCGAGCGGCCCTGACGGTAACCAACTGAACGCACATGACCCGAGAGGTAACACCCTTTAACTTCGACAAGGGGGCTTCGCCCCCCTTTTCCCCCCTAGTTAACCAGTCGCTTTATGGGTAACGACCAAGCCATAATTTTTTAGAAACAGCATCTCAGCATATTTTTAAAGATTTCGATTGCACTTATGAACCGATCGGTTCTATAATCATTTCATGACTATCGGCAGACCAAAACAATTCAACCCTGATGTAGCCCTTCAAAAAGCCACGTATCTATTCTGGCAGAAAGGATATGAAGCGACATCGACAACAGATCTCATGAAAGCGATGGGACTGTCAAAAAGCAGTTTGTATCAGACTTTCGGTAGTAAAAAGCAGCTTTTTGAGCAATGCGTCGCTTATTATGGCGCGGACAATGTCACCCTGTTAAAGAAAATGCAACAGGAACACTCTTCCCCGCTGCAGTTTCTGATTGGATTGTTCCGTTTTGCGATAGACCCGGAACGCAATCCGGAGACACATCTTGGGTGCATGATGGTCAATAGCGCGTGCGAATTAGCAGAAGTAGATGATTTCAAACCCAAAATTCGGTATCAAATGGATAAAACTCATTCACTGATACAAGAATCCGTGGAAGAGGCTCAAAAAATTGGTGAAATTACCGGTCAGTTAAGTGCTAAAGAAATTGCGGATTATATTTTCGCAAACCTCTGCGGTCTCAGAGTGATAGGCCGGATGAATAACAACCAGAAAACATTGAACAATATAATTGATATGACTTTTTCAACAATAATTTAAGCGCGATCAAATGCCCTACTTTGGGTATTTTTTTACGACATTATTGAACCGATCAGTCCATTACTGCACTAAACAAAACGCGACAGTGAAGTATTACTGTCCAAATGGAGTTAAAGGAGTAAAGATTCTTAGAAAATGACGAAAAAACCGGCGTTATCCCACACTCAAACCAAAACACAAACCAAAACACAAACCATAACACAAACTAAAAAGGTAATATCATGAACTTTAAAGACAAGATTGTATTAGTAACCGGCTCGAATCGCGGCATCGGAAATGAAGTTGTGCAAGCACTCTTGCAACGTGGAGCAAAAAAGATCTACGCGGCCTCACGAAATCCTGATTCGCAGCCCGCGATCTCCGATAGTCGAGTCATTCCATTGAAACTGGATATTACAGATTCTGATCAGATTCAGAATGCTGTAAGTATGGCTCAGGATATTGACATACTATTTAACAATGCTGGTATTGCTGCATTTACAAGTTTGCTGGATGGGCCTGAAGACCTGCTACGGCGGGACATGGAAACCAATTACTTTGGCACTTTAAATATGATTCGCGCTTTTGTGCCCGTGTTGGAAAAAAAAGAGCAAGCATCAATCATCAATGTTGTGACAATCGGAGCGTTCGTGAACTTCCCGGTATTGGGCGGTTACTGTGCGTCAAAAGCTGCAGGATTCTCGATGTCACAAGGCATCCGTACGGAACTGAAGCACAAAGGTATATCAGTGCATACCATTAATCCGGGTCCGATAGATACTGACATGGCTAAAGACTTTGATGCAGAGAAGACTGCACCAGCTGTGGCGGTTGAAAATGCGCTGGGTGCTCTGGAATCCGGTGAGCTTGATGTTTTTCCGGATGCAGGTAGCCAACAAATGATTGCTGTCTGGAAAGATAATTATCTGGCATTGGAGGCTATGGTGGCGAACATGTAGCGAACATGTAGCGAACCATTCGACTAAAACGGTAGAGCCCTTTGCGGTTCTCTACCGTTTGGTTTACTGCACTTCGGCCTGGTTTAGGCTGATACAGCAGCCAACTCGCCTTCGACCAGTGTAATCACTTTCGTTACTTCATCTGCAGACAGAGCACCGTCTTTGAAAAAAAGTACTTCTCCATCTGCATTCAACACAGCTATGGCCGAACTGCTTTTGTCCAGATCCCAAGCCTTGCGAACGTCACCTTTAGCATCAAGTACCACACAAGACCAAGGGAATTCTTTTTTCCCGGATTCAGCCTTGGAAGCAACGATCCCACTTGTGCCGATCATCGCATCGTTCAAATTGATAATAGTCGTCGTCTGATAACGATCTTTCGGGAACTCCGCTTTTTTAAGGGCTTCAATGAGCGCCTCATTCAGCTCTTTTGCAGCTGAGCGTCCTGCCATATGCTGCACGACGCGTACACGGCCCGCCAATGATGCAGTGGACCATGGCTGTGCTTTAATTTTTCCATCCGTTTCAACCAGCTCGCCTTTTGAGGAAACACTTACTGCTGGTAATACCTTGCCTTCTGTTATCGTTGTCATTGGATTTTCCCTTTAATCTAATCCGTTTCTCTATTGATAGGTCTCTATAGAGTGACAAAGATTATTGCAGGCTTGACATACTCTCCAAGTTCGAGAGCGTCATATAGAATTTTTTTATAATCATCATTTTATTGATTCTGTCTCTGCAACAATGCCACTCTCGCGGACCATTCTATCGTCGCAACGCAGATTTGTCATTCGCACAACAGGCTTCAATTCAGCTTTTAATTCCGTTTTGTGCTATATGTTACAGTTTTCATAATGTTAGCGTGCACAACAAAACTGCGTACCAAATCAATAACGCTGTAATTATGAGGCGACCAGGTTGAAAATATACACAGTGAAAACTGAATCGTTATATCAGTTTGACATTTCGTTTCAGGCATCAATATTGCTTTGAATCACAATGTAATCGAAAAACAGTGTATTACTCTAAATATTTGTAGTCTAACGATTGTCTCGCCTGGTCACCTGCGAATCAAAAGGTAGATTTCAACAATTTTGCAGAAATTAATAATTAAAGCGCCACGTATTTTTCAACTGTCTTAAATATGAAATACTAGCGTCTATAATCTGCAAGAGATTTCATAAAGGATTACTTATCTATGATTAAAAAATGTCTTTTCCCAGTTGCCGGATATGGCACCCGTTTTTTGCCTGCCACCAAGGCCATGCCTAAAGAAATGCTACCCGTCGTGAACAAACCGCTGGTGCAATATGGTGTAGAGGAAGCAGTAGAAGCCGGTATTGATGATTTTGGGTTCGTAACCGGGCGAGGGAAACGGGCAATTGCCGATCATTTCGATATCAGTTATGAGCTGGAAACACAAATCAAAGGCAGCGGTAAAGAGGAGCTGTTGTCATCAATTCGCAACCTGATTGACAATAATCGATTTGCATTTACACGTCAGAACGAAATGAAGGGATTGGGTCATGCGATCTTGTCTGGTCGTAATCTGATCGGCGACAACCCATTTGCAGTTGTACTCGCCGATGACCTGTGTATGGGCGATGAAGGCGGACCTGGCGTTCTGGCCCAGATGGCTGAGCTTTACAATCAGTTTCGCTGCAGCATTGTTGCCATTCAAGAAGTGCCGCCAGAGGAAACAAACAAATACGGTGTTATCGCAGGCGAGCATATGAAGGATGGCCTTTACCGAATCTCCGACATGGTCGAAAAACCTGCACCGGAGGATGCCCCCACCAACCTGGCCATTATCGGTCGATACATCCTGACACCGGATATTTTTGAAATCATTGAAAATACGCCACCGGGCAAAAATGGCGAAGTACAAATAACCGATGCACTGCTGACCCAAGCTAAAAAAGGCTGTGTGCTCGCCTACAAATTCAAGGGGAAACGGTTCGACTGTGGCAGTATCGACGGTTTTGTTGAAGCGACTAATTATGTCTATCAAAACATCTACAAGGCCTGAGCCAATTAGTTCACCAGAGTGAACTTTACGCAATCACTACGGTCCACTTCTTTATCAGGCTGTAGTGATTGTGTTAAATAATGTTAAATTCACAAACTCTCCACCACCGTACGCCTCCAAATTCACTACACTTGAAGTACTGGCAGTTAGTCTTGCAGTCATGTCTGCCTGAAAATGCAGAGCCGTTTGCATAACTGGATTCCAACGGAGTATCACGTTTAATCGCCCCTTTTTTGAGCTCAAACCTGCACCAAAAAAGGAAGGACGCACTCTTTCAGCACACGGCTTACCCTCTCTATCAGAAAGAGGACATCAGCATGTCTATCACGCTTACCAGTCTCGTATCGCCACTGCTTTTCTCCATTCTGGATTACAGCGAACCCATGAATTTTGCCTCGATTTTTATATTCGAACCCCCAAAATGTGAGCATCAGGTTGTGTTTCCGCACTATCCTCAAAAAGTAGGTGTACTGAAATATGACGAATCGGTCTACTCCGCCCAACTCCATATGGAAAACTCATTCCTTAGAGCAGATTGTTCGGTGATTTCGCTCCCGGAAGATGCAGATCGCAACGCCCTGCTAAAAGCAATGCTTACCAATCAAATCACCCAGATCGGTGGTGAAAGGATGATGATACTGGAATACGAAATAAATGATGTAGAAGCACGCTACACTGGACAAGTGGTTCTGGAGAGCACGAGTGTCATGGTCAGCGGTGCATTCTATCTCGGGGAATCCTCAGTTATGATGCTGACAGCAATTGACAAACACAGCGCACAATCCAGCCCTGAATCCAGTCGATTTCTAGCTTCTGCAACACACTTCTAGATAAGAGCTCGATTCAGCAACACACGAACGCGTTCCGGAAAAGGTAATAGCACGTGCGATCGATACGGCGCAAACCAAGGAGCGCCTTCGATCACGCTATAACAGCAGATATTAACCCATTAATTGAATGATGAGTTTTCGACTCTCGGCATCGCTCCTTCGGAAGCGCTTAAGGAGCTCGACTTCATCTTTATCAGGGATTACTTTCTCGACTTCCTGCAGTAAAACATCGACTGATTGCGATATATCGCCTTCTTCAATAAAGCGCAACCCCGGAAGTTCAAGCTGCTGATCTAGCGCCCCGGCATCGCAATCAATCAAATGTTCCAGCCTGGCATTGGCCTTGAAGCAAAGATCCAAGAGGTTCTCAAGTGAAGGAAACGTCTTGTTGTCAGGCCGCTCCCAACTTTCGACGATATCATCATTCACGTTACAAAGTCTCGCAACTTCTTCAATCGATAAATTATTCTGTTGCCGGAAAAGACACAACTTTTCACTGAATTGGGTCAGATACTTCATAACATGAGTAGACTTTAGGAAATGAGACACCCATGAATTATGGATAAGTTCTACGTATCATTCAATGTCTGCTAGTCCTTTTTCAAGCCAAGTACATTAAAGAACCACATTGCAGGGCACCATTTGGTAAATGCAGACTGGATCAAATTCAAGGCCACAAACCCGGTCAGGAAGAACCAATAAGGATGAACAAAATGTCCCATTAAAATGCTGAATAGCACCAGCGTTCCTGCCAAGAATCTTAATGCTTCATTAATAGTCATAACTTGCACCTCTTACTAGAAACGGTATCTTAAGCGAGCATAAACATTGGAATTGTTTTCATGCTGGCCAAAGAACGTGTGGAGGTCCTCTCCACCAAATATTCGGGCTCCAACTTCATAACTTAGAGCATCATCAATTCGATAAGTAATCGATGGTAATACGAAATAGTCCTTCTCGGTTGGCGACCAAAAGAGAAAGCAGGATGTTGTCAGGTTATCCCGCAAGGCTCGATGGGTCAGCCGAGCGGTCATCACAACTCGGGCTTCATCAGCCTCATATTCAGGCGTTAAACTATTACTGATCAATCGATCATGATGTTGAGTCCATTCGAGATAAGCTTGCAGAGCACCACTTAAATGGGTAACCAGCTCTCGTTGGTAACCGACCAATAATCGAGCCTGGCTATTCGGAATCAGTGGATTCCCCCCTTTCCGATCATCTTCGGAGTCGTACCAAACCCCCTCCAGGTTTGCGATACCACTGGCCAAAGCCCCTTGAACACTAAACCCTAAAGCATTGAGTCTTGCAAAAGTCGGTAAACCGGTAGCTTGCTCAACTGCATTTGGCTGTTTGAAGAACCCCCGATACCCATATACCGCGCCTTCCAGGCCTCCCGACTGCTTGTACAAGCGAAATGTAAACTCGCCATTCTCAATGTCGTGATCAGGTTTAACGCTGACCAGTTTTGGCGGGGCCGCGACGACCTGGCCATTAAACGGGCTAAAATAGCTAAAACGCTCCCCGGTCAGCACCGCGTCCTCGGTAAACTGCGGTGTCCAGATAAAGTCGAAATTGACCAAAGGATTAAAATAACTAACCTTAACTGCGTTTGCAGGGGCTTTTAGATACTCCAGTTCGCGTCCAGCAAAGAATGACTGCCAATCTTTGGCGAATAAATCATTCAGGAATAACAAATCACCGGAGCCCCAGGTCAACACCTGGCGGCCCACCCGCAAGTCCACACTTGTCCCGACCGGCAAGGCAATAAGTAACTCTCTAATGTCTCCTTGCCATTGGTTCAGCACATCATCGTAGTACCCATCTACCTTGCCACTCAGAAATACCTGTTCCAGATAATCAGCGGACTCCAGACGAACCCGTGCCTCCATAACCGTCGCATCCGAAGCGATGACCGGATTATCGCGTGTCCGCGTGCCAGCCAAGCCTTCAACAAACCCGGATACGCGAAATGCAGAACGAGGACTTTCCTCCCAGTCAGACTCCCAACTGCTATCACCCCAGCTCTCACTTGCCTGTTTTCCGTCGCCTGTCGAGTCGGCGACCGTTAGGGGAGATGCCAGCAGCCCGAACCATACAACCATGATTACAGGTAACCTTGCGCCTGATTTGTTCATTTTCGAATCAACCATTCTCTGGGCGGGGTTCGTAAACTTCGTTCTGAAAAAACGGTATCCGGCAAATCATTGTTGTAACGTATAAAGCGCATTTCGGTAACCGTTGTTCCACCATCACGCAAATCTTCCATCTGCAATACGGTACCGGTTTGGATTCCCTGAATTGTCTCCGTCTTCAAGGTTTCCGCGCGACGATAGAGTGAATCGTTCTGATCGAAATACTCCGCTTTAATCGGTAAATAATTGCTTTTGTCTATCCACACAACATAACGGGTGAATTCAACTGAAGAACGATCTTTAGGTATACCCTGAATACGATAATAATTTTCTGCAGTCTCGAGCAGTTCGTATGTATCTTCACTGGGGTTACGCCCGGAAATATCTTCATAGAAGAAGTGTGAGCCGACAAAACTGGTTCGTTTATCCCCTGCAGCGATCCGTTTTACCAAGTCCAACCCTGGCAGATACAACCATCGATCATCATCGCCTTGGGTGTGTTTTGCCACCAGAAAGGCTGTTCGATCCACCTCACTAGGTCGACTGAAGATAACGTAGAACAGCTGATCACCGCCGTCCTGAACATCTTTTCGCAATAATGTAAATTGACGATACTGCACCCTGCCCTGGCCATCCGTAATTTTCATACGCGCCTCTGCACGGCCATCCACACCACCGTAAAATGCAGCAAGATTGGCTTTATCGATAATCGTGCGGGCTTCATTTGCGCTTACGCCCCCCGAGATAATTAGCGTAGTGATCAAGGTGATAAAAAAGTGACGTAGCTTCATTTCCCAGCCTCTCAAGATATACGAAACAATAATTTACGACCCAAACTCAATAACACTGGCAACACCATCAGTGATACAGCACATGACACAATCATAATCACCGCCAGGAAAACCCCGACCGTGTTATACGGGATTAAAGGAGCTAGCAACAACGGCGTAAACCCGAGGGATATGACCAATGCATTTCTGGTAATCGCCCTGGCAGGCTCATCAAACATGAGCGCCATTGTTTCCTGGATTGACCCATTCTGTTTGTACAACGCCCTGCTCCGTTCTAAAAAGTGGATCGCAAAATCAACAGATAAACCAAGTGTAAGTGACGACAACACCGCAATCGGCATATCATAATCTTTACCACTCAAACCGATCACACCATAGATAAATGTAATGGTTATACTGAGTGGCACCATTGCCAATACGCCCCAGAAAAAGGAGCGAAACAGGACCACCATCACCACGAAGACAATAACGAATGACCCAAGCAGGCTTTCCAGCATGCCAGAGACCATCTCGTCCTGCCAAAGGACGTTTATGTATGTCAACCCGGCCCAATCAAGACTTACATTCTGCGGTAGCGGATTGGTAACCAGATATTCCTGAACTGCCGAGACCATCGCCTCCACATCCTGATTATCGCCGGAAGTCAGTTGCACCCAGATCAGCGCGTCAGTGTAATCCGGAGTGACAAAATGCCACAAATCGTCAGGCCTGTGAGATCCCTGATAGCTCAACAACGTTTGTGCCACAGCAGCTGCGGACTCTGGAATGCGATAATTCGCTTGATCTCCAGTGAGTTCGCGATACACCGTTTTAATTAAATCAACAACGGAATTGGATTTTCCGACAACGTCCTGGCCCTCAATATAACGTTGCAATTTATCAATGTAGGCAAGATTTTCCGGGTTCTGAAAGTATTTTGCCTGCACGGCTCGCTGCTGTATTTTAGCGCTCACCTGTTCCAGGCTTGACAGCACCAGCGGGTCATCAAGGGTAAATAACAGGTCATCCAGAGCCGTGATAAATTCAGCATACTCGTGGCCCGACAGCAATGCGCTGTTCGCAGACCACCATTGGGCAACGATGTCGTTATCAAGGCTTTCTAGTTGTTGCCCGACATCCTGAATCAGCTGTTTTGAATCATTAACCTCAGGTTCATGTTTTAACCTGAGATACACTTGATAGGTTCCGGCAAAATGCGTATTCATCACACGATCTGCGACCCTGATATCATGGTTCTCGGCAAACCACCGTACCGGGTTATCATTAATCTTGATCTGGCTCACGCCATACAGACTGGTACCCACCACAATCACAATAGCGGAAATGATCCAGACTGTTTTGCTCACTACCTTAGTGCCGACAGATTGCAATAACTTTGGCATCCGTCCACTGTGATGTAATTGATTGACCTTCTCTGCCATCCGATTTAATTGAGTCTCATTCATGGAAACAATATAAGCCGGTATGAAGGTAATGGTGAGCAAGAAGGCCAATGCAATACCAAAAGCAATGTGCAGACCGAATACCTGTACAGGTGGAATTGGCGTGATAGCTAATGATGCGAATCCGATCGCAGAGGTAATTGACGTATACAGCATCGGTTGGAACAGATGCCCCATGACTTGTTTCACCACAACCTTGGGATCATCACCTTGACGGTACCGGTCTGCAAATTCAGACAGAATGTGAACCGAATCCACGACCGCAATCGGCATTAAAAAGATTGGAATCATCGAACTCATAATATGAACGGTATAGCCACTGCCAATCAGCAGCCCCATCGTTGCAATAACCACGATAAACGCCATGAGCATGGGTGCCGTGATCAACGTTGCACTGCGGAAAAAAAACCACATGAGCAAGAATATCATCGCGGCAGCTGCTGGTGCTGAAATCGCCATTTGTATAAACATTTCAACACCAAAGGTATCTTCGGCTACCGGTAATCCTGTGATATAAAACTCACCGTCAATATCAAGCGACCTTAGATAATGGCTGATTTCTCCAGAGATACGATAACTTTGGTCTTTCGCAATAATAGGTATGTACAACGCAGCTGCCTTGCCATCTTCGGAGGCAAGTGTGTTGTTTAGAAGAGGAAGATTTCTAACCGAATTGAGGACTGACCTCGCGGCATCATTAGTCTCCGGTGATTGGCGCATCAACCATTGAAACCTGATTTCACCGGCTTCACCTTGCCGTATGTCATCGACATTGGCCAGGGACATCAAGTCTTTGACTACAACACCATCGATCTTTGTAACATACTCTGTGAGATGCACAATCGCAGTCAGGTTTTTAGGTGTAAACACACCGGCAGCAGTACGATCATTCACCAGGCCAACCACAATCATGTCGGATAAACCGAACATTTTTTTGACACTATCGTGAACAAGTCTGCCCGGATGATCATGGGGCAGCATATTTTCAGGGTCGGTATCCACTTTAATTTTTGTGATTTGCAGCCCCAGCAGAATCACCATAACCAAAGTAACTGAAAACACCCATTTAGGGTGTTCAATAAAAAGTGTTACCCAATTCGCTCCAGTATTGCCGGAATCTTGCGAATGGCTTTTATTTGATGTCATGTTTGTCACCAAGGATGATTAGCAATTCCAAAACACTATATTCCCATATAGTTATATAGTCAATCATTTATTCCTGCACCGGCTTAAGGTATGATGAATGAGCCATTTACAAATAGATGTGAGTATTCCCTATGCCAGAACAAGAACTTTCCGCTGAAGCTTTGGAGCTCATCGCCATGCGTTTCAAGATTTTAGGCGATCCGATGCGCCTGAAGATTCTGCACGCATTGCAAAGTGGTGAAAAAACAGTAGGAGAACTCGTTAGTATCGTCAATGCGAACCAACCTAATATTTCCAAACACCTCAGCATCTTGCGCACTGCAGGCTTAGTAAAACGACGCAAAGAAAGCAATTTGGCCTACTTTACGATTGGTGCACCGTTTGTTTTCGAGTTATGTGAGATCGTGTGTGGCGGGATTCAAAATGAATTAAACTCAATTCAACAGCAGTTTTCACAAGGTTAAAAAAAAGCAGCCCGAAGGCTGCTTTAAATGACTTTAGACTCGACTATAAAGACGCAGCGAGTTCTGCACCTTGTCGAATTGCTCGCTTGGCATCCAGCTCAGCGGCAAGATCGGCACCACCGATCAGATGGAAACGTGAGCCGTTTCTCTTGCTTTGTTTTTCCTCTCCCGGGAATAGTTCGCGCAGCGACTCCTGCCCGGCACAAATCACCACATGATCGACATCAAGTACCTGTTCTTTGCCATCGAATTCGATGTGCAAGCCTTCATCATCAATCTTTTTATAGGTTACGCCTGGCAACATATGCACGCCTTTGCTTTTCAGCGTCGCACGATGCACCCATCCCGAAGTTTTACCAAGATCCTTGCCGAGTTGAGATGATTTTCGTTGCAATAACGTAATCTGACGGACCGAAGCTTCCGGCTTGGCGGGCTCCAGGCCACCCGGTGCATCACTTTCTGGCGCACAGCCCCACTCTTTCATCCAGGCATCCACTTCTGCGGGCTTTCCATGTTCACCACCATGTGCCAGATATTCAGCAACGTCGAAACCAATCCCTCCTGCGCCAATGATAGCTACACGGTCGCCAACCTCAGCACCTTTTCGAAGCACATCGATATAAGACAGCACTTTCGGATGATCAATTCCCTGAATCGGCGGTGTACGCGGCATAACCCCTGTTGCGACAATCACTTCGTCAAAATCGCTGTTTTTTAGTTCCGCCAGTTCAACACGCTTACCCAACTCGACTTTTACACCGGTGTTATCAATCCGCTTCTGGAAATATCGGAGTGTTTCCCAGAATTCTTCTTTACCAGGAATCCGTGCCGCCATATTAAACTGGCCGCCGATACGGTCATCGGAGTCAAAAAGTGTGACATCGTGACCCCGTTGAGCAGCAACAGTTGCAGCAGACAATCCCGCTGGGCCGGCCCCGATAACAGCGACTTTTTTCGCAGAAGCAGCAGGCGTGTATACCAGTTCGGTTTCGTGACATGCACGCGGATTAACCAGACAAGAGGCCCGTTTCAGCTGGAAAGTGTGGTCGAGACAGGCCTGGTTACAGGCGATACAGGTGTTTATTTCATCCGCTTTGCCTGCCGCGGCCTTGTTTACAAAGTCTGCATCGGCAAGCATGGGTCGCGCCATAGAAACCATATCTGCTTTGCCGGAGCCGATAATATCTTCTGCAACGTCCGGTGTATTAATCCGGTTAGAGGCAATCACAGGGATGCTCACCTGATCTTTAATTACTTTCGTTGCATCCGCAAATGCGGCTCGGGGAACCGATGTCACGATGGTTGGCACGCGCGCTTCATGCCAGCCGATGCCGGTATTGATGATCGAAGCACCCGCTTTCTCAATTGCCCGTGCCATTTGCAGGGTATCCTGCTGGGTGCTGCCATCAGGCACCAGATCAACAACGGAGAGTCGGTAAACGATAATAAAATCAGGGCCACACGCTTTTCTGACTGCCGCAACGATTTCAGTAGGGAAGCGCATCCGGTTTTCCAGACTGCCGCCGTACTTATCCTTTCGTTTGTTGGTCGCAGGTGCCGTAAACTGATTTATGAGGTATCCCTCGCTCCCCATGATTTCAACACCGTCGTACCCGGCAAATTTAGCCAGTTTTGCAGACTGGGCAAAATCCTGGATCGTCTGTTCAACTTCTTTTGTCGACATCGCCTTCGGCTTAAAGGGATTTATAGGTGACTTGATTGCAGAGGCCGAACGTGACCAAGGTACATAACTGTAGCGTCCTGCGTGCAACAACTGCAGACAAATTTTACCACCCGCTTTGTGTACTGCGCGGGTCACCGGCAGATGACTTACAGCATCGGCATAATTGATCATGCTGCCGGAAAACGGATAGAACCATCCTTTACGGTTTGGATTAAATCCGCCGGTAATAATCAATCCCACACCACCCCGGGCACGTTCCGCAAAGTATTCCGCGAGTTTGGGGCGATGCCAGAGTCGATCTTCCAGTCCAGTGTGCATTGAGCCCATAACCACACGGTTCTTAAGTGTTGTGTGACCCAAATCTAACGGTGCAAGCATATGAGGATAAGCTGAAGACATGGTCTGGTTCCTTGGATAAAGAAAATAAGTTAAACTTGACAGCGTCAAGATACGCCGACATCTAGACACTGTCAAGATAGAACATCAAAAAAAGGGTATTTCGTGAGCAAATCGACCAACACAAGCAAAGCACAGGCCATAGACAAATCAAGCACTACAGGGAAAAAGTACCATCATGGTGACCTGCGCAGCAGCTTGATCCAGGAGGCCAAGGTCCTGCTCGCCGCAGATGGTGTAGAAGGTTTGAGTTTACGAAAACTGGCAGATCGTGCTGGTGTGTCCAGAACCGCCCCCTACCATCACTTTAAAGACAAACACGCGCTCCTGTGCGCACTCGCTGCAGAGGGCTTCGAAAAGCTGAACAGCTTCGTCAATACGGAGCTTGCCCATAACGACCCCAAGGTTGCCTTACCCAAGTTAGTCAGAACTTATCTGGAATTTGCCTACAAAGAGCAAGAGCAATATGACCTTATGTTTGGCCGCAGACTCTGGAAACTTGCTCAACCGACTGAGGAATTGCGAAACATTGCTTACGCCTGTTTCAGGAATTACGCGAAACGCATTACCGGTTTCTTAACCGGAACTCCGGACAAAGAAGCTCTCCGTTTGGCACAGGCAAGCTGGGGGACACTACACGGCCTGAGCCACCTGTTGATCGATGGCATATACATCGACTTAGCTGGAATGGAAGAAGTCAGTGAAATTGCAGTGGGCATTATGTTGAAGTCGCTGCAAGGTAAAGGTTGATTCACCTCAACCCTTATCTCTCCGGGAATCGATTCAAAATCAGGTGCCACAAACTCCCTTCGCGCACGATCCGAAAACAATGCGCCCGGTGATCGAACTCAGACACTGGAAACGTGCAGGCTTCTACTTGTTTTTTAAATTCAGCGTCCGCTGGTGATAAGTAATAAGTCATTGTTATTCCTCGCCTGAATAAACAATTAGTTTCATTTAACGTGGGTCTTGAACAACACCTCTAGCCATCTCAAATCTTCGGGGCCTAATCCTGCTTTGGTGTGCATGGATTTATCATTGACTATATCGCGATAGCAGTGATAAACCGCGGCTTCTGTAAGCGGCCTCCAGCGTTCGTTTCCCAGTTCAGGTATGCTGCCATCGGCCAAATTCGGGTCAATGAGAGGATCATGTTCTGCTTCTGTAGTTCGCAGCATCAATTCAAGCTCTTGCAAAACCGGATTTACAACTCTTAAAGTATCTACTTCACTGAACTGCTGTAAAACTGATGCTTTTGCCAAACGCGCCTTTTGGTTAGCTTGCGATTTGGCAAGTTTCTGTCCCAACCGCTTTAATACATGTTTACTCAATAAACCACCCACACCCGGCACCAAAGCCATTGCTGCGATCCTGGCTCCAACCAGAGGATTCAGTATCGCTACGGCACCGGCAATCAATATTATCCCGCAGGTTAGTTTCAAATGGATTGAGTCAATGCTTTCAGCCAGTCGTTCCAACGCGTGCTTTTTGTGCTGAGCTCTTTCATCACAGATTTCCACAGCACATCCCACCATGTACTCTCGTAGTGCCGCTTCAAAATGGGTGTTCGGAAGATGAAAGATACGCCTTTTTGGCAAATCATTTACACCCGGTACCGAATTCGGCAAATATCTCATGGTTTGTAACTTAAACCCGGTTTCCGACAGTAAATAAGGAATTACAAAATAGTGCCTTTCATCGTACTGGCCTTCAGAAGCATTTTCTTGCCTGACTCTATTCGAATTATCGCTAATTTGATCCATAAACTCCCTAATACTCAAAACCTTGCTAACACAGGATCCGACCACAGCTTGTCGAAAATTCCAGACTATAATAAATGCGGCACTATTAAGTGAACATAGGTATTTGAAGCCGTATCTTGCGGTATTTCCTGACGCGCTTCTCATATTAATACGCGCAGGCGTTATTTTGGCATACGTGTAACGTAAACTAACAATCTTTTCCCCCCAACCACTTGAGCCAAGAAACCGATTAACGAAAGTGGCTTTTAAAACTAAAGGATACTCGATTATGAAGCGAATTTTATCTGCTGTTGTGACTACTTTTCTTGCAACAACAGTTAACTCAGCACCTATCATCTTTTTTGGAGAAGATCTCAATAACTCAAGCTCTGTTCCACTTGCATCGACACCCAATGCAGATTCCGCTTTCGGGGATTTTTCCAGTAATTTGACTGGTGTAAGTACTGAAGATTTTGAAAGCCAGGCTACAGGCACCACCAGTTCAATATCTTTGAATTTCCCTGGCTCTGCCGGGTCAATAGGTGCGACACTAACCGGTTCTAACATGGCCATTAGAAGCGTACCCGCAGGGTCAACGACTGGCGCGGGCCGCTATCCAACTTCTGGAACCCAGTTTCTGGAAGCGAATGCAATCGACTTCACTATCGATTTTACTCAGGCAATATCTGCATTCGGTTTTTGGGGTGTTGATATTGGAGATTTCGGCGGAACCGTGTCTTTGGACCTGATCAATGGTGGAACACAAACCATTCAGGTGCCAAATACCCAGGGCTCAGGCGGAAGTACAGATGGCTCCGTTTTATTTTTTGGTTTCTTCGATTTGAATGATTCATTCACGAGCATCACATTCGATATCACTTCATCTGGCGATATTTTTGCCTTCGATGACATGATCATTGCAGACGAAGGCCAAATTGTTGTAGACCCGGTCAATCCTGTACCCGCTCCTGCTACTTTCGCACTGATCGCAGCGGGTTTATTGGGGATGCGCCAATATTCCCGCAAGAAAAACTAATCAAATATTATTTTAAGGGGGCGAAACGCCCCCTGAATGTTTTCGCCGCTACGGCACTGTTCTCTTATTAAACACCGAACCCATGAATCTTATCGCGGTCATCAATACAATCATTCAGGCAGCAAATCATATCAATCAAACCGAGTGATGTATCCAAAAGAGGCTGTATCTACACTCAAGATTGAAGCGTTTGTACCCACTCACATTGATTGGCAATACTTCGATACGAACTCATTTACGCAACTTCGACTTGGCTTGGTTCCCAGCGATGACTTGACACTAAAGCTAGAAGCCATTACTCAAATGCTTGATAACGAACAAATGGTAATACGGGAAGTTTTGGAGAGCTTAATTATTAAGTACCAGTCCCGACGTTGGGACTCAGGGCGGCATGTAGCTAAAGGGTAAACAATCTACCGAACGGTAGAAGTGATTACCCCTTGAGTTTCTAGCAATTAACCTTCTTTTTTTGTCTAGGCGCCAGAAATGCATTATCAACATCATAAAGCGTTTCATGATTTTGAAGCCAAAGCTGAAACTCGCCCCCCTCCAAACAATGGTCTGGTGTAGTATCTACATTCCATAACCTCAACCAGTAACCAACAGCCGCAGCCCTAACCAATTTGGTCAATACCCCATTATCCATGCCGTATTCTATTTTCAGCGCTTCTGGGTTTTTTAAGTTTTCTGGATTTGGATGCGGCACTAACTCAAGCTTAACAAACCTGAACCATTGATGGTCATTCTCGGCGACCTCCTCTGGTTTTATGTCAATATTCTCCTCTTCAATTGAAATGACACGTCCTAGAACAAAGTCCCCAAATTGTGATTTTTCTCGATCATATACACGTGCATGCCACCGCAACCCGTTATCAACCAGTGAGTGAGGCACAACTACACGAGTCTGTGTTGAATTAGATGATGCATAACGAATCTTAATCGCTCGTTTACCACTCATCGCCCTTGTAAACGCAGATATGATGTTAACTGAAGGTAGTGAAAGCCTGGGAGGACACAGAACACCATCTTGACCATCAATTTCCAAGGACCCAAAAGTGCTCTTATTTCTCAACTTACCGAAAGCCTCTTGAGGACTAATGGCATACACATTTGCAAATGTGTCAGAACTAATATCCCAGTGCTTTTTACTGTCGTTGTATTGAATGTTCTGCTCTGCCATCTCACGATAAAAACGAAAATCTCTAGTTGCTGCCGCTTCACTCACACCAAATTGTGACGCAACATCTTGACGTGTGACCCAGCCTTTAAACTGTAACAAGAATTCAATGAATTTCAGTCTTTCTATCTGGGCTTTTTTAAAATCTTTATTTTTATCCATACCTCCCCCAAAAACATAAACAAAAACAAAAACAAAAACAAAAACCCTCACATCATCATTATTTATAGTTTACTTCATCATTTTGTCCATGTTAAGCTTACATTTGAGCAATAAATGCTCATTTCGATTAATTGTTAAACGGAGAAATTGCAATGGCAACAAATCCACCCGCGGGAGATGGCCACAGAAAGGGCGCGGTTAGAAAGCGCTCTCAAACACAAACAGCATCAGGGCATTGGGTCAAAAGAGACACCAAAACAGGTAGGTTTCTAGACGTAAAATCTGATGGTAAGAAATTTAAAGGAGTCCGAACAGAAAAATAGGCGCTAGTTTAAACCTAGAGCCTATCTTATGGAGATTGAGTTTCCGCTTCGCCAAAAACGTAAACTCAGGTTATATACCAGAGGTCTCAAGCCTCAGAGGCATACAAAGTAAATCATCTTCAGGTTAGCTTCTGTTTCTCCATTTTACAAGAGATCCCTCTGTCACTATTGAGAGGTATGTCTCATGAGCAAAGCAAAAGTGGTTCATGTTGTTTCCTATCTTCGGTTCAGATTGGGCCGATGGGAAACAGTATGTGCTCATTGGCGATCACAGCCAAGCTAAGAGTTAAGACTGAAGGTAGAGGTTTTACCTTCAGTCTTCCTTTTCCAAAAAACAAAAATGGTGATGACTTCCCCCACTTTAATCAAGTGCTTGAGTCGCCGCCCTATTTCAACTCATAAGATGATTTAATGGTGAAATATGCAATTTAAAAAGAAACTTAAAAAATCAGGGGGCAACGCCATGATTGCCCGCATCGTCCTACTACTCGACATCATTTATTTCCTGATGTCGTCCATCAAAGGTCTTTACTTAGCCACACTTGATAGTATTTGGAAATTGGTAATGCTAATCAATGACGGCCTAAATACGGTTATCGATTGGAGTTATTTTTTTCCAATCGACATTGCTTGGGAAAAAATTCCGGCAATGCCTCTGCAAGGCTCTCACATCGACTTGTACAGCGTCATGATTCCACCAATATTGGTCGCTATGTTTTGTGCCTTCTTTATTCATGATTACCGCGCCTTAAAAATCAAATTTCACGAAATGAAGGCGGAAATTGAACGGGAGATTGCACTAAAGGAACTGCGGGAAGAAGCGGGTCTTCATCCAGTCCCTGAAAATGCTACTATTGATATTTACATCGACAGACTCGACAACACAGATCCAGCTTGGTACGAAACCGGTTGGGGGCAGGTGGCAATCGGCGTAGCTATCACTGCAATTTGCGCTTTGATTGGTCTTAACTAATGAAAAACATACCGAGAAGCAATGCAAATAGCGCGTGCTTTTTCGGATGATTATCTTTTTATATATTCGATCTTTTGAAGTAGCTATCCAGACAGAAGCTTAGTCCAGCCCTACAGGAGTAAACAGAGCCCCCTTTGGCAACTCAATAACACCATCACGCATATCTTTTTCCAAAAGAGCTAAACTATTATGCTTCCCTAGTATTTCCATCAATTTTTCAGGCTCATTAGGATAATCTCCTGTTTTAGAAAAATTCACCCAATCCTCTATTTTTCGACCTAGAAATTCTTCCAGTGATGAAACCAGCATATCCAGAGAATTAAACTCTGCCTCATAACCAGGGTTTATTCCTTCATCAAGGTTGTAAGGATTATAATCAATTTCAACTACGAACCCAGGCCGAATCAATATAGTTCTAACCCATCCGGGATAATCCTCACAAAGGCTCTGATCTACAATAACCGACTTAAACCTGCTAACTTTTAGATAGTTTAAAATTTCATCTTTAGTCATTATAATTAGCCCAACTCTATTTGCACTTGCATGGTGGCTCATTTTGATTACTTTGGTAATTCGAGCCCTGAGTTAACCTTTTCTTCTCTTCAAATAATTGCTCTTTTGATTTAGGTTCATGCTTTCCAATATCAAAGCTTAACAGGACACCCACGTAAAACCTTGACCTCCCCCTAAAAAACTGTATATTCAAGGCGCTGTTTGTATCTAGTGTTGTTATTTATACAGAATTGCCAGCTTCAACCACTCTATTTGAGATCTTTTTCTGGTCTCAAACAACCTCATCCACCCAAGATAATTCTCGAGATAGTCAGTACCGACACCGTTAAATCGCTTCATCCATGTTTTCAGCCTTGATATATAGTTGTTCACATTTTGAATATGAAACTCCTTTCCAATAATCCGGTTCTTATCTAACGCAATGAGTCGGTGGTGGGCTATTTTCTCTTTCTCCGCAAAGGTTTTATACCAACTTGCCCCGTCCGTACAAAATACTGAATCGCTCTCCACAATAGGCTTTAAACTGGAATGAATTTGCTCTTTTCTGAGCTCACCAAATACAAAATCATGAACGCGACCTCTCCGGTCTCGAACGATCAAGACAGAAATCTTGTCATCCTTATGTTTGCGGTTTCCTTGTCCTCCACGGCGTCTAGGAGCTCGATGATGAATGGTTCTTTTACCTTTATATGACTCTGAAAAGAACGTTTCATCAGCTTCTACGACACCATTTAAAGTTGGGACTTGAGTTTTTGTTGCCATCTTGAGAAATCGATGTCGCCACCGAAATGCTGTAGTCAAATCAACTTCAATGCGCTTGGCAACTTTTCTAAGCGGAAGACTGTCTAGCATGCAAAGTAAGTGATCGAGCCATTTATGTCGATTGTGTAGTCTTGCTAACGGCGTTCCTGTTAGGCCATTGAAGGTCTTCCCACAATCTTCATGCTTACATTTGTATCGCTGGAGACCATTTGCTGATCCCCATTTTTTTATATCATTGCACCCGCAGTGACGGCAGAATTGGTTCTGTGTCGAACACTCAATAATTGATTCAACGTGGGCATCCGGAGGTTTGATAGATGGTCTCTGAGGGCTTTTTTTTGACTATGAGGTAAGTCAGCTATCTGTTTCTCAAGACTATGAAAATCATTTGCTTTCATCGGCTTAACCTGTACAAAAAATAGATATACAGCATTTTATACAGGTTTTTCTTATTTAAAACAACATTAGATACAAACAGCGCCATATTCAACCAGACAAAACTCTCTTCAACGGAACTGAAGACATGCCCAAACCAAGGAAAGTCCAGATTTCACTCGACGCAACGCCCTACTATCACTGCATTTCCCGCTGCGTACGCCGCAGTTTTCTCTGTGGTGTCGATCAATATAGCGGTAAAAGCTACGAACATCGCAGGCAGTGGATCGAGGATCGATTGATCCTGCTGGCGCGTACCTTTGCAATAGATGTTTGTGCCTTTGCGGTCATGTCTAACCACACCCATACGGTGCTTCGAATCAATCAAACAAAAGCCGAGAGCTGGAGCACTAAAGAGGTTGTTGAACGCTGGCATCGCATCTACGCCGGAACAACGGTCTCCAAACGTTGTTTATCCGGTGATACATTGCTCGAATGTGAGCTTCATCATCTCCACAGCCTGGCTCAGCGCTGGCGAGCGCGTTTACAGGATATCAGCTGGTTTATGTGAACCCATTGCGCGCGCAGCCAATCAGGAAGATCAATGTACCGGGCGATTCTGGGAAGGCCGGTTCAAATTTAGCGTAATTCGTTGTTTGTAAACTATGAGTGGGTGTCCGGTGTCTTACAGTCACCAACTCAGGTTTTCAATATCTCTGTAAGCCGACAACACGCGAACCAGTTCAAGTTCCCGGGACTTTACCCTGTAAAACAAAATGTAGTTACCAACAGGAAAGCTTTTAAGACCCTCGCATAAATTCGATCTATTAACCCCCATTTCCGGGCTTTCAGACAAAAGCAATACAGCATCATTCAACCTGTCAAGGAACCTGTCTGCATTAACGGGCTGATCTTCCGCCACATGTAACCAGATCTCTATCAAGTCTTCTTCTGCTTTTGGGGCCTTAATCAGCTTCAACACTAATCCTTTTGCTCCCTCATCGCGCGAGCTTTGGCTTTTACATCGTCCATATCTAACGCTGACCCTTCGCCTCTATCCAGCTCGTCAATGCCTTCCTGGAGGTCTCTACGCAACGCTTCCATCTTCATTTCTTTTATTGCATCCCGCTCTTCTAGCAAACGGAGTGCTTCTCGCATCACTTCGCTCACTGAGTTGTACATACCGGCCGCCACCTTTTGTTTTACAAAACTTTCAAGCTGTGGTGTAAGTGATATATTCATATATCGTAACCTATGCCTTTATGTGTCGATAACAGCCTTAGTTTAGCAATCTTTAGCAATGATTGTTATTGTCTTTTTGCATTGCCTTGCTCAGCGCTGGCGAGTGGGTGTCCTGCTTGTCGTTGGCTAAGATACTCTCGAAATACGTCGTTAATGACTGGAAAGATGAACTGTGCCCCCCTGATCACTTGTAAACATATTTACAATTCCAAGTGCAAAAGCGGATAAGCTTTACCCTGCCCATCGGTGGGAGAGCGTCCCTTGACCGAGAATCCAATGTGTTTATAGAACCCCAGTGCCATCTGATTCTGCTCATTAACATCAACTTTTGTAGCACCTTGGTATTTGATCGCATGTTCCATCAGTATTTTTCCTATCCCTTGTCCACGCACATCGGGTGAAATAAACAACATTTCAATGTTGCCTTCATGGACACCGCAAAATCCAAGTATTTCACCGGTATTACTTTTAACGCACCGTAATGCCACTGCATCAAAATACTGGTGCAGGATTAAGGGCTTTAAAGCCTGCAAGTCTGATTCTAATAAAAAATCATGAGTCGCTCTGACCGATGCTTCCCATATTTGTATCAGCTTGTTGTAGTCACTTTTCTCGACAACATCAACTTTCATAACTTTATTTGCCCCCAAATTTATACACATCTTGTGCGTGATGTCTTTCCTACTGATCCTGCGTTATTCAAAAACAAGAGAGGCACAACTGACATAGGGTTGTCAGTGAACTCCATAAAAATACCGTTTTTACAACAGACACATAGAGTGGAGAAAACACAGTGCAACCGAACAATATCAATATCGCAGTATGGTTTGAATTACCCGTGACAGACTTTGCGCGAGCCGTAACCTTTTATCAGAATATTTTTGGTTTCGAAATCGTCACAATGGAGTTGGCGGGGTTGAAACAAGGTTTATTTCCCCATGATGAAAAATCACTTGTGTCTGGAGCGATTGTTTGTGGTATGGATTACAAACCTTCCAAAGATGGCAGCATGGTTTATCTAAACGGTGGCGACGACCTCTCGAACGTTTTAGCGAAAGTAAGCACCGCAGGTGGCAGTGTACTGCTACCGAAAACTCACTTGGGCGAAGAGATTGGTTATATTGCCCATTTTCTTGATAGCGAAGGCAATCGAGTGGGTCTTCATTCCATGCAGTAGGCCTGCTTCTCGGTATAACAAGGACGTTATCCGCACCATCATCTTGATGTCGTCGCCAAAAGGCAACCCGCACCTAAGAAGGTTGAGCCAAACACCTTACCTAATAATTTGCCTGAAACTGAATTGTGCGTAGCTTTCGTTCTTTGTGCCAGCAGCGCATAAGCGCACAAACACACGAAAGACAAGATCATAAAACTGAATACAAACAAAAGAAACTGAGGTAACAATGGTTCGGAAACCACTACGAATTGCGGAAATAGTGCGGTGGTAAAAATAATGGCTTTGGGATTTGTCAGCGCCACAAGCACACCTTGAAAGTACAAATTCAAGTTGCCAGCTTTTTTCTTCTCGAAACAGTTTAGCTCGATCTTCCCTACCCCATTACGCCAAAGTTTGAGCCCCATGTAAATCAGATACAACGCGCCCAAGACTTTCACAACAGTAAACGCAACTGCGGAGTGAAGCACCACCGCACTTAACCCCAGTACTGAAAAACCCGACATAATGAACAGCCCGGAAACATTCCCTAGAGCGGTTACCAGAGACGCCTTAAAACCAAAAGCGATGCTATTTACCGAAACGAGCAGTACAGCTGGACCGGGTGTCGCGGTGGCTATCAATGCAATCGAACAAAAAGCGACCCAACTTTCAAATTGCATCTCTTACTCCCAAGCTAAAAAGTGACTTAATAACTGAAACGCATACTTATTCACCGTCGTTAGGCGCTCCGCTACTGCACTCAAGTGAAGGGCAGCGACTCAGTATGATACATTGGTGCCTAGATCAGAAGTGTAAATTTTGTCTGACAACTAATCAAACCGCTCGGCAGAGCGTTTTAATTCTCGGGCGGTTTCAGCGACTTTTTCCGCTGCACGTTCCAGTTCAATGTAAACGGCAGAATCGATTGCAGATTCGATGAGCAGTTCCAGTTCTGCGAAATGCTTTTCGCCGATGTGCTCAATACCGCTACGGCTGATTTTTTCTTTGAAAGCCGCGACCACATTTCGTGCGTGTTCGGTTTGACTCTTTGACATAATGCTCTCCCAAGAGCTTGTAGACTCGGATTTATCTGTTTAAATAGCCAATACGGTTATAGAGGCTATTCCGTTTCGGGGCCTCTGCTCACTACATGTTCATCCTTTTCATGGATATCAGCAGCGCATCCCACGAGCAATGGATCAGGCGCGGTTGCTACGTCTGTGATTTTGCCCGGGTAGTTGACCCGGCTAAGCACATAGCGCATGGTATTAATGCGAGCCCGCTTCTTGTCGTCTGATTTTATGACCGTCCAGGGCGCATCAGCAGTATCGGTGTAGAAGAACATATCTTCCTTGGCTTTGGTGTAATCAGACCACTTATCGAGGGAAGCCAAATCAACCGGGCTGAGTTTCCACTGTTTCAGGGGGTCGTTACGCCGTTCCTGAAAACGACGGAATTGCTCTTCCCGGCTCACCGAGAACCAGAATTTAAAAAGCAGGATACCACTGCGAACCAACATGCGCTCCAAATCCGGAGTTTGACGCATAAACTCGAGATATTGCTTTTCATCACAAAAGCCCATGACGCGCTCAACCCCCGCACGGTTGTACCAGGATCGGTCAAACAGGACAATTTCTCCAGATGAGGGCAGATGTTGGATATAGCGCTGATAATACCACTGCCCCGCTTCAGTCTCGGTTGGTTTTTCCAGTGCGACGACACGGGCACCACGAGGATTCAAGTGCTCCATGAAGCGCTTAATGGTACCGCCCTTACCTGCTGCATCCCGGCCTTCGAATATGATTACGACGCGCTGACCGGTTTCTTTCACCCATTTCTGGAATTTCAACAATTCAACTTGCAAATCCTGCTTTTGTTTTTCATATTCTTTACGGGTTATTTTATCCGTATAGGGGTAGTAACCATGCTTGAAGATGTCTTGCTTGGTTAAATTAACCTTGGCGGCTTTTGATTTTTTACCCTTGGCGATATCAGCCGCAACCTGCTTCATATTTTCTGGAATGGTTGGTTTTTCTGAATCCACCTTTATCTCCTCAAAGTCTACGCTTGTCGTCGCTCGATCCGGAAACCCAAAAACACTATCTCATACAGCATAGGGCTCCAGCTATGATACACATCATTAAAAAGCATAGATGTTACGATCGGGCGAAATCAACTTGCCCTGAGCAATGGGCGCAGTCGACGCGAATTATTCAGTTCGTCGTTAAAAATAAATAGCTTGCACATCCTTGTTAATCTCCAGACAATGGTGCTTGGTACTTGTTCCGAAATATTATAAATCCCCATGTCTGATAAAAAACTGAAACTCTATTTTAAGGCAATTCTTGTCGGCTCTATCTCTGCTTTAATCGTCCACACCATTGCTCAGCGCGTTGACCCGGTTATCGTGGCCGAGCTGGTCGATGGTGGCAAGTACAGTGGTGAAATGCAAGACCACAAAATTCATGGTGAAGGCGAAATCACATGGCCAAATGGCGACCGGCTTAAAGGCCAGTTTTTGCATGGTATAGCAAATGGCAAAGGCCAGCTCACTCAAAGCGATGGCACAACGTATACCGGTGAATTTAAAGACGGTGAGATGCACGGACAAGGGAAGATCAAGTTTGGCAATGGTGACTGGTACAAAGGAACCTTCAAGAATAACGAGATGACTGGGCAAGGAAATTGGCATACTGCCGATTTCGATTATCGGGGAAGTCTGAAAAGCGGCAAATTTCATGGTCAGGGAGAAGCGCACTTCGCCTCCGGTGATCGCTATATTGGTCAATTCAGAGAACACGAATTTGAAGGTATAGGGGTTTATACCACTGCAGACGGAGAGAGTTACAGCGGCGAATTCAAAGATAACCAGTTCACCGGCCAAGGTACCCATCAAAACACTGACAAGACCATGACTTATGTGGGTAGTTTTTTGAACTGGCAATACCACGGAACGGGTACCTTAACCCAGATAAATGGCGATCAATACAGCGGCGAGTTTCAATATGGCGCCCTGAGCGGCAAAGGCACGATTATTGATGCTTCAGGCGCATCTTATGAGGGAGACTTGGTGGATTGGCGGTATCATGGTGAAGGGACCTACGTTTCTGCGGATGGTGACCAGTATCATGGCGGATTCAGCAATGGTCGATTCGACGGGAAAGGTTCCTATACGCTTGCTAAACCAGTGGATGGTATCGAGCAGTACACGGGCCGCTGGCAAAACGGCGAATTAATCGATGCTTCAGAAGAGTCATTGATCTATAACCAAAAACACGCGAATGAGGCACTGCTCTACATCCAATCCAATTTGCTGGAAACCGCGCTAAACCAGATCAAGGCGAATAATCCTGAACTTCAGGAACTTTACTTCATCGGTATTGGCGGTGATGGGCGGCAAGAGGTATTCCGTCGCGAAGTGGAATACGTTGAATCACTTTTTAAACAAAACCTGACAACCGAAGGTCACAGCGTATCCCTGATCAACAGTAAACGCACCTATGACAGGATTCCCATGGCAACAAACACCAGCGTGAAGCGAACGCTGGACAAATTCGCAGCAACCATGGATCGGGAAAACGATATTCTTTTCCTGTATCTGACCAGTCACGGCTCACGGGATCATGATTTCTTTCTGAATCAGCCAGGTATGCCACTACCAGATTTAAGTGCAACAATGTTAGCACAGCATTTACAATCACTTTCCATTCAACATAAAGTGGTGGTCATTTCTGCCTGCTATTCAGGCGGTTTTATTCCGTTTCTGGATGATGGAAAAACCTTGGTCATCACTGCAGCGCGGGAAGATCGGACCTCTTTTGGTTGTGATGATCGAAATGATTTCACGTTCTTTGGTGAAGCCTACTTCAAAGAAGGCATCGCAAAGGGTCTGAATTTCACCGAAGCCTTCGAGATTGCCAAACAACAAATTGAACAGTGGGAAACAGAGGAAGGTCTGGAGGCCTCTCACCCCCAGATTAAAGCCCCGGACCAATTAGCCATGAGGCTGAATAAATGGTTTGCAGAAAAAACGTCCCCGGTCAGGTTAGTCGAAGCGCGTTAGCGTGTGTTCCAATATCGAGATAACACGACCCATGCCGGTATCAATTGCAGCTTGAATGTCATCCATGGTGATAATCTCTTCCGTTTTACCGGCTGCCCAATTCACGATTAACGCAATACACGCATAATCAATTCCCAATTCTGCCGCCAATACGGCTTCAGGCATACCGGTCATACCAACAATATCACAGCCATCTCTCTCCAGACGGACAATTTCCGCAGCGGTCTCAAGTCTTGGCCCTTGGGTACAGGCATAGACACCAAAATCACTGTGGGGAACATCCAAAGCAATTGCTGATTCCAGCAGCGCGGCGCGCAGTTTTTCAGAATAAGGATAGGTAAAATCAATATGTTCAACGCCGGTTTGTCGGCCATCGTAAAACGTATGTTCACGGCCGTAGGTATAATCAACAATTTGATCCGGGATTGTGATGTGAGCAGGCCCCATTAAATCGTGAATACCGCCGACCGCATTTACGGCTAATATCGCTGTCACGCCCAACTGTTTCAAGGCCCAGATATTGGCGCGATAATTTACCATGTGCGGCGGGATGGCATGTGGATGGCCGTGGCGCGCCAGGAACAGGACTTGATGGCCATCCAGTATGCCTCGTTTTATGGGCGCGGACGTTGGCCCGAATGGTGTATTGACCTGAATATCATCCAGCAGTGTCAACCCTTTTAACTCGGTCAACCCGGTACCGCCAATTATTGCTGTAATATTGTCTGCAGTGTCTAATGCAGCTTGACTCATCCAACTTACTCCAAAAGTCGTGAATACTTTATTTGTGGCCAGACCCGCTGTTACAGGGTCTAGCACTGATAACTTTCTCTTTTAACCAGGTTATGATACTTGGTGCACAGGAATCCCGGTAAAGAATATATTGAACAGTAGAGCCCTTAAACGACTGGGAGTACATAGAAATACATCGCAAAATAGTGACAAACACTGCCGCCTATCACGAACAAGTGCCAAATGGCATGGTTGAACGGCACATGGTCACGCCAGTAGAACACTATCCCTACGGTATAGATCAATCCACCAAGTAGAATGAGTCCGAACCCCTCATTACTCAATGCTGTTATCAAATCAGAACCGGCAAAGACAGCCAACCACCCCATTACAACGTAAGTTAAAACCCGTAGCGCCCGGAATTTATTACCGTGCGCCACCTTTAACCAGATTCCAATCCCGGCTATAAGCCAGACTGCGGCAAATAATACCCAACCCGTCGTGCCACGCAAATTTACGAGCAGTATTGGCGTATAGGTTCCTGCGATGAGTAAGTATATCGCGCAGTGATCCAGTAGTTTAAAAAATTCTTTGTGAGGGGGATGCTGAAACGCATGATAGAGAGTAGATGCAAAATAGAGAGAAAACAGGCACAAGCCATAAATGGAGAAACCCACGATTTTCCATGGGTCACCCATTTGCACGGCATAAACAACGAGATATACCAGGCCGACCAGGCTCAGCACTGCTGCGATGCCATGGGTCAGACTGTTAAAAATTTCTTCTTTCAGTAAGGCAACTCGGCTGAGCAAGTGTTCAATATCATGCTCTCCTTCATTGTTCGCTTTCAATTTGATGTCCTCTGAACCGTTTCCGTTATCGTGGTTTTATAAATCGAGCGCTCTTCGATCTTCTACTAACTATCGATCTTTGCGAGCACACGAATTAGAAATTTCAGCGAACAACTGTTCGCTGAAACGGATGTTACCACAAGGGTACCACGCTGTTAAAGCGACATTATTTTGCTTGAATCTGCTCACCTATCCGTTGCGGAGACTTCGCATCTGGCATCGCTGGTAACGACTCATCACTGGAATTTTCATTGAATAAATGAATTGTCGAAGTAGGAAACGCAACCTCCGCACCATGGTGGAGGATAATATCCATCACTTTTAACAATACGTCCTGTTTCACCTCATGATATCGAATCCAGTTCGTCGTTTTGGTGAAGGTATAGATAAAGAAATCCAGAGAAGAAGCTGCAAAGGCGTTGAAATTCACAATCATCGTCTGCGATGTATCGATCTCATCATGCTCCTGCAACATTTTCTTAACATCTTGCAAAATCAACTCTACGCGATGGGCATCCTCATAACGAACTCCAATCGTTTCGTAAATTCTCCTGTGCGTCATCCTTGAAGGATTCTCTACTGTAATATTGGTAAATGTTGCATTTGGCACATAGATCGGGCGTTTTTCAAATGTCCGGATGCGCGTTGTGCGCCATCCTATGTGCTCTACTGTCCCCTCGATCTGTTTATCGGGCGAACGAATCCAGTCTCCCACTGAAAACGGCCTGTCCATATAGACCATGAGACCACCGAAAAAGTTTGCAAGTAAGTCCTTTGCTGCAAAACCAACAGCAATACCACCAATGCCCCCAAATGCCAACACACCTGAAATCGAGTAACCCAGTGTTTGCAATACAACGAGCACTGCAGTAATGATGACTGAAGCTCTCAGAAGTTTACCGACTGCAGAAACAGTGGTTTCATCCATCGGCTCTTTGAGCTTTTCGGGAGAAACAACAATTTTCTCCGTACCGCTGATAAAGCGGACCAGAAACCAGCTAAAAATATAAATTACGGCAATTTGCCGGATAACCGTGGTGATTTGGAATAGCTCGGAATCCGCATAACCTTCGCCAATTTCCGCAGCGAGTGATAGCCCCATGACCCAGACAAAGAGCTTCGCCGGTGGTCGCGCTGATTCCAGTAAAGTATCATCCCAGAGATTTTTGGTTTTCTCCAACTGCGTGCCCAGCGTTCTGAAAACACTCCCCAGGATCAGATTTACCACTCCGGTAATCAACACCACGGTGAAAATCAACAGTACAACCCTTAAACCGGGCTGATGAACACCTAGCCCCATCAACCATTGATCAAGTTGATTGAATTCCACGAATCTTCTCCTCCTGCCGTACAGTCGCTTTTGTGACCGGTAATTAATTTAAAGAATCGAGGATTTTCCGGGCCTGAATCCACCGTGGCGATTTCAATAAGTCGTCCCAGTGATAGTTACCTTGACCGCGCATCCGCTCCAAAGTCGGGTTAGCCGTAAAGCCTTCGTGACGCTTAAGGCCCTCGATAACCTCCAGCGCACCATCGCGATTGTTGCACACCAATGCCATATCACAACCGGCCTCAAGTGCTCGTAACGCTCGCTGATAGTACGAACCCGCAAACTCGGCACCAGCCATTGAAAGGTCATCGCTGAATATAACACCCTGAAACCCGAGCTTTTCCCGCAGAACGGACTGCAACCAGAACGTTGAAAAGCCAGCCGGATTGGGTTCTATTGAAGCGTAAATAACGTGTGCCGGCATAATCGCATCCAAGTGCGACTTAACCAGGTTTTTAAAGGGTAGAAGATCCCATTGTTCAACCTGTTCAAGCGTTCGATCATCCACCGGGATTTCCAGGTGAGAGTCTGCCTCTACACTACCGTGGCCGGGAAAGTGCTTCCCGGTAGCGGCCATACCCGCGCTGTGCATACCTTCAATCCAGGCCCCCGCAAGCTTGACCACCGTATCAGGGTCTGTACCAAAAGCCCGATCACCGATTACTCTCGATAAACCTTTTTCAATATCCAGTACTGGGGCAAAACTGAAATCGATCCCCACGGCTCTAAGTTCCGCCGCCATCAACCACCCAGTAGTTTGCACCATTTCGATGATAGAAACCTGCTGACTGTCATCTGTATCTTTGGCTGCAGTCATTTTTTCAGCAAAAACGGACATGGGCGGTATTTTCGAAAACCCTTCACGGAAACGCTGAACACGACCGCCTTCATGATCCACAGCAATTAACAAGTCGGGGTTAATCGCCCTGATTGAGTCAACCAGTGCGACAAGTCGTTCTCGGGTTGTATAGTTACGGGCGAATAATATGACACCGCCAACCAAAGGCTCACGTAATATTTTTTCGTCCTGTGATTGCAATTCGTCGGATTCAATATCCAACATAACGGGACCGATTGGCATGAATTTTCCTCAGTATCTGGACTGGATAACAACAATAGTATTTTGACTGGATAACAACATTAGTATTTAAACTGGAGAACAACCTTAACTTGTTCAGTTTGAGAGACTTGCCACAATAGATGGAGAATAGGACTGAATTCAGCTTCTTTCAAAACTTAACTTCTACTCAATCAAAACACACAAACCCAGCTGCACACGCTCAAATAACGCGACAACCTCTGTGTTGCGCATACGAATACAGCCATGGGACAGGGGCACCCCCATTGGTTCGGTATCGGGCGTACCATGTATGTAAATATAGCGCCGCATTGAATCGCACTCTCCTAAACGATTTCGCCCAGGTTCACACCCGCTTAACCACATGATACGGGACAATATCCAGTCTCTCTCTGGAAAGCTGGCCGCGAGTTCAGGGTTATAAATTTCGCCGGTTAGCCTGCGCCCCACGAATACAGCGTTTAAGGGTGCACCCGTTCCGATTTTAGCCCGAATAACATGTTTGCCCCGTGGCGTACAGCCGCTACCCGAGCGCTCTCCAGCTCCGTTTTTCGCAGTCGAAATGGAGTAGACGGTTTCAAGCCCGTTTGAATCTGTGTAAAAGAGCTTTTGTTCGGCAATTGAAACCCGAATAAACGGGTGAATAAGAGAAGTGGTGGCCATAGATCAGGATTTCTGCTTCATTATTATGATAAATAAAACAGTTTACCCTGATCCAGGTATTTGCGAAACCGGCTCAGGAAGGCCGGCTACCTGAGTCACGATCACTGCGGACGACAGCTTTATTGTTTTCATTGACCACCAGGTGTTGCTCCCCTGCGGGAGCGGTGATACCCGCAGCCAGGAAGGGTACAAGCCGGTTAACAATATCAACCGTTGTTGTCTCGACACCAATTTCGTTTTTAAGGATGTCGCTCAATGCATCACTACTGGACATTGTAAAAGCAACTGACCCCAGCATAAACTGAATACGCCAGAACCGGTCGATGTTACTCAGTTCCGGTGTTGCTTCTTTGATCAAGCGCATAAAACGTCTGAATACACGACTGTATTCCGTTTCCAGATAGCGACGCAAGTGTCCTTGTGATTGCGTATACGCCAAGCCCAGTAAGCGCATGAAGATTGTCAGTCCGTGACGGTTACGGGTCGGAAGCGACACAATCGTCGTGGTCATAATACGCAGCAACTCTTCGACGTCCGGAGGTGAGACTGCATTTTGTTCCCGGTTATTGAGCTCTTTCTCGAACATCACACTGAAAGGTGACAGAAATCGTGAAAATACAGCTTGGATTAATGCGTTTTTAGATCCGAAATGATAATTTACTGCAGCAAGGTTTACTTTTGCCTTACTGGTTATCATACGCAATGATGTTTCAGAGAACCCCCGCTCTGCAAACAACACTTCTGCCGCATCAAGAATGCGATCTACAGTATCTGATTGCGCCATTGTAATTCTTTTACCCCATCAAACGTTTGTTTGAAACATACGTTTGATGTATCGCTATGTCAAGTTTTACTCTCATCGAAAAGTAAACAACTTAAAAATACAATTGCTTTAACTGACAATAACCAGAAAACAAAAAACCGGAGATTTTACCCTCCGGTTTTTTTATTTTCTCACAACCCTATGGCCTCAGATCAAAGGTTGTAACCCGTCTCTTCGTGATCATGTATATCCAACCCTCCAACTTCGCCTTCGGCACTGACTCTCAGGGAAACTAAGAACCCGACAAGCTTCAGTATTAACCAGGAAGCTACTGCGGTATAAACAATCGCCGCGACAATCCCGATCAACTGAACTTTGATCTGCCCCCCCATTGAACCCGCAGCTTCACTGAAACCGTAGCCACTAAAAATACCCAGTTCCGTGGATGCGAAGATACCGACCATAAAAGTACCCAGAATCCCGCCAACGCCGTGCACCGGGAAAACGTCAAGAGAATCGTCTATTTTCAACGTACGTTTGATAAATTGTGTTGCAAAGAAACACACCGCACCAGCGCAGATACCGATCACCAAAGCACCCGCCGGACCGACAAAACCTGATGCTGGCGTGATCGTTCCCAAACCTGCCACCATACCTGTTGCTGCGCCCAAAGCACTCGGCTTGCCAAATTTGACCCACTCAATACCAGACCAAACCAAAACACCAGCCGCTGCAGAAATGTGTGTTACCAGAATCGCCATCGCCGCGTCACCGTTGGCGCCGAGCGCGCTGCCACCATTAAAGCCGAACCAGCCCACCCAGAGCATGCCCGCTCCGGTTACCGTCATCGTCAAGTTGTGCGGTGGCATTGGAGTTGTTGGAAATCCTTTACGGGGACCAAGAACCAGGGCTGCGACCAAAGCGGCAACACCCGCTGTAATGTGCACAACAATACCACCGGCGAAATCATAAACACCCAGCTCAGCGAGCCAGCCGCCACCCCATACCCAATGGGTAATTGGCACGTAAACCACAAATAACCAAATCGCACTGAACAGCAACACAGCAGAAAAGCGCATACGCTCAGCAAAACCACCCACAATCAACGCGGGAGTGATCACAGCAAACGTCATTTGGAACATTGCAAAGAGACTCTCAGGGATATCCCCCGCAAGCGTATCTTTACCAATACCGGCAAACATGACTTTGCTGAAATCCCCAATAAAAGCATTACCTTCTGTGAAAGCCAGGCTGTAACCCGCTATAAACCAGAGCAGTGACATAACACCGGCGATGGCAAAACATTGCACCAAAACAGACAGCACATTTTTGGTGCGCACCAGACCACCATAAAACAATGCCAGGCCTGGCAGGGTCATAAACAATACTAACGCGGTAGAAGTCAGTATCCATGCGGTATTGGCACCATTTAAACCATCATCAGCCCATACACCCGTGGCGAACAACGCCAAAATTATCCCAAAGAGACTTTTTTTAACCATTTTACTTTCCTGAGTTTCGAATTTCGGTGATTCGGGCACATACAGGATTACACCCGATCACGCACCATTTTTTACCACTTAAGTTCTTGATGCACCATTTTGCCCCATCAAAATATCCATTGAAATACGTAAGATAGAAACAAAGAATCACAAAGTACTTTTATTTCAGACAATTACGCATAAAAGGGGCATGTCCTAAATTGGTGCTGTAAAAATCGCGGGGATGGTCAAGCAATTATCGAACCAATATGGTGCTTATGCCACATATTGGCACTTTCACGCACCACTATTGCACACCAATACAGAGACAAAAATAGTACCAATAAGCGGGTTGTGAGCTTTTTAATACACGACGAGCAAAACATGCTCCGGGGATAGGGATATTCACGCTATATTTTTGCAGGGAGGTCATCTACTCCACGGGCCTGGAGCTCACGATGTTTTTCAAAATATTGCGTTTTCAAGCTGCTGTAGGCTTTCTCAGCCTCCAGAATTAACATGAGGTAAAGCCTAATATGGGCTTTCCGTTTTAGATACCTGAACAGTTTTTTGTTTCTGGACTGCAACATTATTGCCTGGTACTGAGGTTTCGCGAGGGCTGCATTATATTCGCTTAAATCCGTGAATTTCCAGACCAGCCCATCGTTTCCTTCAAGCAGACGAATATGATGTAACGCCCGAAACTCTAATTTGCGGCGTTCCTGCATCAGCTCACTATACCGGGGAACCGTGAACAATAGATCCCGGACCACATCAACCCAAAGACTCAGCAGAACAAATAATGCCCCCAAGGCACTTCCTGCAATCCACGCAGGCAAGTAGCCAAAGGCTCCAAACAAGAATATCGTAAACAAAATAACACAGGATACAATCCAGGCATCACGCCTACGCCTGGCATACACGATCCCCGCATTGTCAGGGTAATCCGGCATATCGAGCCAATCGTAGTTCGCCATAACAACCCCTTCACAACGCTTCAGCAGGCTAAGTCGTTCTAATTGCTTGTTTCGCTCTTTGAGTTGCTCAAGGGTATAACTATTGTCTGCTGTATCACGGCGTTCAGGTGATTTTGAATTCGTGGATTTATCCAAATCCACACCGGTAATCGAATCCGAGTGAGCGGAATCGATCTTATTTTCACTTGGTTCGTTGTTTTTTCGCGAATTTTGGCGATCTATATCAATTCCCGCAGCGCCAAAAGCTGTTAGTGTTTTATCTGAGGTGTTTTTCCCGGCCGAAACCGCAGGCAAAGACTGATCGGGAACATGGATTTCAGTCTGTAACGTGGATGCATTGATCCTGCTTTGTTTTTCCTGTTCCTCTAGTGCCATGGAAACTCTCAAAAACGGACTGGAAATTTGACTTCACACCACGACTTGAATGCGAAGATCGACCTGACCCCTTGGATCAGACCCTCTTCGAATCCTGGTGCGCATCTATAAACATCATAGACATTTTGCAAGCCTGGAAATCGGATATTCACCGACACTTCCGCTTATAACTTACTCAGTTATCGGCCATTTTGGCCAATACTTTACAATTGATTACAACTTGGACGCGTTAAATATTACTACAGCTAGAAGCAATATACTGCACCGACAATAAGCGGATAAGACTGGCCCCAACGTTATGAGAAGCGTAAGCTAAACCTTATCTCCCGACTAAAAACATAATAATGAGGTACAGAGATGACATCACCAAAAATACTCGTTCGAGATCATATGAAGTCTGCCGCCTACACCTTCGCACCCACTACATCAGTGGAAGAGGTGGTTAAGACACTGGTCAAAAACAAGATAATAGGCGCCCCGGTAATCGACGCAGACAAAAAGCTTCTCGGTTTTATCACAGAACAAGATTGCCTGAAGCAAATACTGAATGATAGCTACTACTGTGAAGACCGGCAGAATGCCGAAGATATAATGCGCAGCAATCCGCTGAGCGTGTCACCAAACGATGACATTATGAAACTGGCTGAAAATATGACCCAAAAACTCCCCAAGATTTATCCGGTGGTAGAAGAAGGCCGGGTTATTGGTCTGATAACGCGCCACGAGGTGCTAAAAGCGTTAAGCCTTGCACGCGTTCAAGTGTGCTCAACCAAATAGCGCGCCAAAATCGGCCTCAATACTTGCGTCCCGATCAGTTTTTGGATGATACTGGCCCACTGAAATAAATGGCTAGGGTAGCTTAAATGTTTACAGGTATCATCCAGGGCCAGGCCACGGTAGACAAAATTACCGTTAAACCTGGCCTCAACACCATCCACTTCACCTTTCCCCAAGGCGCATTAAATAATGTTCAAACTGGCGCCAGTATCGCAATAAATGGCACATGCCTCACAGTTGTTGACTTTGATGCCAATACTGCAGCATTCGACGTGATGACAGAATCTTTGCGACTGACGAATCTGAACGAGCTTGCGCCCGGTACCAAAGTGAATTTTGAAAGGGCTGCAAAATTCGGTGATGAAATCGGAGGGCATCTCCTCTCAGGGCATATACACACGACTGCTACTGTGGTAGAAATCATCGATTCCAAAGAAGAGTTTACAGTTGTATTCAGCATCGATGAAACCTGGACCCAGTACATCATGCCCAAAGGTTTTATTTCGATTAACGGTGCCAGCCTGACAGTCGGCGAAACGGTCTCCGAAAACCAGTTCCGGGTACACCTTATCCCAGAAACACTCAGGATTACGAACTTTAAGGCGCTGACACCCGGTAGCAGGGTTAATATCGAGATAGATCATCAAACCCAGACGATTGTGAATACGGTAAAACGATTAAAACTGTGACCACAAATACCTAAGCAAGATTTTCACGAGATAACAAAATAATATAAAGGAGGATAACATGAAAAAAGTAGCTGTTGTTCTAGCAGGCTGCGGTGTATATGACGGTTCCGAAATATACGAAACGGTGATTACCCTTCTATCACTGGATAGTCACGAAGCACAATATCAGTGTTTCGCCCCGGATATTGAGCAGCTCCACGTCATAAACCATAAAACCGGCGAGGTTATGGATGGCGAATCACGGAATGTGCTTATTGAAGCAGCGCGGCTGGCGAGGGGCGAAATTAAAGACCTGACAGAAGCAAAAGCTGAAGATTTTGACGCTCTTATTTTTCCGGGTGGTTTTGGTGTCGCAAAAAACCTGTGCAATTTTGCAACAGAAGGCACCAACATGACACTGAATCCTGAAGTCGCCAGGATCGCCACAGAATTCGCAGAAGCAGGAAAGCCCGCAGGCTATATCTGCATCGCTCCAACCATGGTTGCCTCTATCTATAATGGCGCACAGTGCACAATTGGCAACAACGCAGAAACCGCAGCCGCCATTGAGAGTATGGGTGCAACCCATGTGGACTGTCCGGTTGATGATATTGTGATCGATGAAGAAAACAAAGTCATCACCACTCCGGCCTACATGTTAGCGTCGCGAATTTCCGAAGCCGCCGCCGGAATCGAAAAGCTGGTAAGACAGATTCTGGAAATGGCACAGTAACGGAATCTAAGCCGCATAAACGACAACTTTTCTAGCCCGCTGAAAAGACCTTTTGCTTTGGTTTCTATGTAAATATAAGGTTCCCTCTACAGTTTTTTCAGCGGAGGTTATGCGTAACGCACTATTAAAACTTTTGCATCACACTCGATGTGTTCCAACTCTGACTTAATCAGATCAAGAGACCACATCTCGGAACGATTTCCTGATCCAGCGCCAATTAAGGGAATAGCCACACTTGCGAAGTTGTTCTTCCTGACTTCTTGAATGACGCTTCTCACAGAATGCGTCACGGAATATTTTGTAGCAACCCAGAACATATTAATGCCTGCGACATGAATAATCGCTTGGAATGGTAGTGTCCCTGCTGAGGTCACCCTTGCCTCTCCAAGCGGAATCGGACCATATTTCGCAACCTCTTTAAAAGGCTTTGTCCCACCTTTTTTCTTGATTGCGCCAGATACCCCTTGCGGCAGCAAGATCCACCATGGGATGATGTTTCGATTCCAGCTATTCACAATCACCTCAACATCCTGATTCAATATGTCACCATGGACTATTTCGTAGTTCATCAGCCCTTAATCCAGTTACCTCTATTAATGTTATAACAACACGCAACAAATCCGAGAGTCAACTTTGAAAAAATAGCGTATTAGGCTGAACATTCTAATTATTTCTTTTAGTATCGAACCATACTCAATCCACTGTAAAAATCTTAAGAAGTCGAGAAGTATTGAATGATGATACAGGAAACCTTGAAAAACCAGTTAAATGCACTCCAGGAAATGGGTGGCAAGTTACAGAGCGAAGTTGCTAAAGGCACGGAAATCTTCACAGAGGAAGGTTACCGCATCCTGAGTGAATTAACTGGAACCAAGATCAGCGCAAGTGAAGATCTGCAAGGTTTGTACGACAAGATAAAGGGCAACAATCCATCGCTGAAGCGTTTGTTGCTGAATCTTGACGTCGCAACATATGATACTCGCAAAAAGCTTCGCTGGAATGCGGCCATGATGGCCGCTTACGGAAAAAATCAGGCGGAAAAAGCTTACGAGAACGATTTAAAACCGAAACTTAACAGCTATGTCGATATGGCTGAGACCCAATTTAAAGCGCTTGCCGAGAAAGTAGAGACTCTGAAGCCCAAGGCTGGCCAGTAATTACCCCTCACTTCCTCTCATAACCGAGTAGGAATTTTGTGCCCCCTTCCCCGGGGGCTTTTTTTATTCCACGTATTCAGGCAGCCCGTTTGCTGCATAACCATGGTTTGGACAATATCCATTCGTTACCTTTGCAAGGTACTGCTGGTGATATTGCTCTGCATAATAAAGCTGATTAAGTGGCTTGATTTCAGTAGTGATAAACTCCGCGGACTTTGCGCTTATCAATGCCTGATATCGCTCTTTTGAAGCAAGCGCCAAAGCAAACTGTTCATCTGTCGCAGTGTATATTCCGGAACGATACTGTGTGCCAACGTCGTTACCTTGGCGCATGCCCGTTGTCGGATTATGGTTATTCCAGAACAAAGCCAGCAATTGGGCAAAGCCAATTATTGCAGGATCGAAAACGACCAAAACCACCTCATTATGGCCTGTTAATCCAGTACAAACCTCTTCGTAATTGGGGTTGGGTGTGATCCCGTCTGCATATCCCACGGCCGTGCTAAATACGCCATTCTGTGACCAGAACAATTTCTCAGCGCCCCAGAAACACCCCATGCCAAACACCGCCGTTTCCATTCGTTCGGGAAAAGGCGGTATTAACGCATTTTGCAGTACATAATGATTCCCGTGAATCGGCATGGCGGTATCTCGGCCGGGTAACGCCTGATCAGGCTCTGGCAATGTGGACTTTCGCGCTGCAAAAAGATCAAATATCCCCATAATTCATCTCACCCCATACGTCATCATCAGGATTTTATGTCTGTAGTAGACGTTAGTTTTTTTTAATTGGTTCATTCGTTTTTATTTCTGTTCATTTTTTACTTCGCTGATGCCCGTGTTGTAATCGCAAAGGATAACAAACCGGAAATTGCCGTGGCCCAATGTTTACCCTTCCCGATTTTGTGAGTCAGCAACATGGCTGCCGGAACCATAATCGATGTATAACGTACTTGCCGACTCGCGGGTTTTAAGCCAACCACTTCTCTGACAAAGTGCTCACAGTTGTAGCGGGTCAGCGAATATCGGGTTGACTGGCCAATTAGTTGTTTCGCGCAAGCGAGGATTTCCTGAGCCGGGTATTCAGATCCGATTTTAGACAAAGACGGAACTTTACCCACAGTTGCCTCTGCCCAGGTACGTTCGACAGCAGTGCCACTTGCATAGGAATTATCGATAATCATGGGCATCCCATCTTCGCCTGTTCGATCGGATACAACCCCGTAATGGGTGAATGTGCTGTATCGCACCCTGATAATATCCCCCGGCGAAAAACACGTTTTCAGGTCTTTTTTCATCATTGCCTCGTTCCGTAAGTGCGAACAGTTGGTCAGGATTGAAATTGTAAAGGGTGTACTTTATGATTCACTACACAGTTATGTCTATCAGACATATTCGAAGTTATACAGAGATAGGATAGCAAATGCAAGCAGGTTCAACCTATGCCGCGATTGTGGGTGCAGTTATAGCGAACAAACGAGAAAGTTTGAAGATGCCTCAAGGTGATTTGGCCGAACATGTCGGCGTAGGTCAACCCGCATTATCGAGAATCGAGAAGGGTGAAAGTGCTTTAACCATTGATCAATTGGCCCGCGCCGCTCAAAAACTGGGTACAAGTCCAAGTGCCTTGCTCGCTGAAGCCGATAACACTGCACTCACCATGATAGAGCAAAACCTGCTGGTGTCTTATGAAAAACCCAAACGTTCAGCAGGAAAAGTATCAACAAAAGGACTACTGCTATTAGGAAGCACAGCGCTGGCCGCATTGATTTACGCTGCTAATCGCAGGGAGCCGAAGAGTCCAGATTAAACTTTTTTGACTGCAGTAATATGAATGTATCGCGCAAGCGACAAAAATGGCTCGGTCCGACAGAGCAACCACTCCATTTCCTGGATATCTTCCGTTGATCGCGCTTGTTGTAACTCTCTGGACAAGTAGTCATTGACAACACGAATGCCTGTTTTGGATTCAATCTCGAAGCCCATCTCCCTCACCCACTGATAAACTTGGTCTGGAATCAATGGATTTAAGGGCGTAAGACTGTTCTTATAACCGGAAAAGTCCCCTGTTTTGACCTTTCTGAAGTTGCCTTTGATAACATTCCTGAACACAACCGAGTGCTGGTTATAAAACATAAGCGAAATAGTTGCACCAGGGCGAATTTTCTCGAGCAACTCTTGCAGCGTATCTTTGGGTTTCGCGAGCCACTCCAGCACAGCATGGAACAGGACAACGTCGGCTTGCTGGATCATATCCGCAGATAAGTCCTGCACGGAGCCATGAACAAATTCAACAGCACCTGGCGCTTGCTCTCCTGAAATCAATTCCATTCGAGTTTTGAAATGTTCCCGTGCCAGATCCAACATGTTGGCAGAGATGTCGCTCAATGTAATACGATGCCCCAACGCTGCAAGCCGGGCGGAAACCTGACCGATTCCGCCACCGGCGTCCAGGATAGATAAACTGCTTTCAGATTCAAGGGCGGGAACAGCGTCCAACAAATCCTGCCACAACACATTCAGCCTCAACTCGCCTTTACGGTCCGAGTATATTTTCCGCGCAAATTTTTCAGCGAGATCATCAAAATTTTTATCGTCTTTATGTTTCATATAACCGAGTTACGCTACCGCCATCATTTATTCAGGGTTAATGCACATACATCTCATCGCACCACAAAATAGACTATAATTTAACCACCCCACTCTAAAACCGGAGGTATATGAAATGTTACTCAAACAGATTTCTACCGGTAGACTGATTGAAGTCGAAACATTGAATGACTTAACCAATCCGCTGCACAGCAAAGTCTCAGGACAGATGCAATGGGGGGAAGAGCTCCCCGACCCTGAGGTCTACGCAAAACATGATCTTAGTTTCCCCTCCGATGAACCCTTACCCCAATGCTGGAAAACCACACATTATCGGGATCATGAGTTAGTCAAACAGTCGTCAATACCACACGCTAACCAGCTGCATTTGTTTGAGCATTCACACAAAGATGCCAACACCACCTACTATGGTGCTTAGGCAGTTATCCGGTGCGATTGCGAGGAAACCAGAGGAATAGCAAATAAAGCTTAGCGAGATCAACTCAACCTTTTATTCGTAACGCACCGACTCATAAATCGCGAACTTGTTATTTTTCGCGATGGTCTTGCAGTTACCGTAAACCGAGTCCAATAGCGCTGGATAATTAAGAAAGCTGTTCGCAACCATGACCATTCGACCTCCCCTACGGAGGTTTTTCACTGATTCAGTAATGAACTGCTCGGTAACAGAGTAATCCGTTTTCACACCGGTGTGGAAAGGTGGATTGGTAATAATTCCGTCTAGCGGTAGCCGCTTGTATCCGGGCTCAGCGGAAAAACCATTAGCTGCAAAAAAATCGCCCTGAAGACCATTATCAGCAAAGGTTTTACGAGCACAGTGAAGCGCCAACGCGCTGGTATCCACACCCGTGATTTTAAGGTCTGGATTTTTCAGTTGATGCCACGCGCCAATTACTCCGGCACCACAGGCAAAGTCCAGCCAGTGACCTTTTAAGGGAAATGGATACTCCTTGAGGAGAAAATCAGTGCCCTGGTCCAGTTGATTCATACTGAAAACACCAGGAAGATTATACACTTTATGCCTATTATCTCCCGATGGAAGCTCATAACTTTGCCAATAGTTATCCAGATCAAACGGCTGGGAACAATGCTTCTGATCCGGTTGTAACTGCCATAACTGACAATGACGGGCAGTATCAACTTTACAGGCCCTGCCCCATTTTTTCAGCTCTGTGGAACCGCCAGCAATACCTTCTTTTTTATGTCCCAACAGGAAGATAAAGCCATTGGGGTCAACAACACTACAAGCTTGCGCTAGCCTGAAGCGCAGCTCTTCTTTTGCTTTCGGCATAAACAAAAGAACGCCCTGAAATTGTTGATTACGCGGAAGTTCCACGCCGAAATGAACGTTCGATCGCTTACTGGAAATACGCTGATAAGTAGCAAAGTCTGAGGTTGAAGCCTGAACCGTTTCGCCAAGCTGTTGCATTAATTCATCAGCTGGGGGATTAATAAGTAGAAGCCCATTCAGAGCGGAAAGTTGATCAATGTTCCGTAACACCACTTCGGAGCTGTTTGCTAACATACGGGGGAATTTCCAGTTTAATTCTTCGAAGGGCGGCATATTATCAGTTGTCGTCACAAAATTGTATTAGGGTCTGCTGACGTTTCATATTTAACCTCTGCCAGCGCTATTTTTTTGTCCAGTCAGGCGCTGCGAGTGTCGTGTAGTTATTCTACATCAGCGAGCAGCAACGCATCGGGGCGAAAAAATAGCGTTGGCCCGAAGGGTTGAGCGATTTTCAGGCTCAACAGAGGTTAAATATGAAGCGTCAACAGACCCTAATGCTCTATTTCTTCTACAAAAACCATTTCCTCGATTTCCCTTTCATGGGAACTGAAGTACCACTTCAAACTTCGGTAATAACGATTCACAATTGATTGATTTTCCGGTACTGCATAACGGATGACACTTCGCACAGCGTCCAGAGCCGAAACATCTAACTCGACATCACCGCTGCCGACAAAGATATCGGCGTCCTCAAGATAACCATTTTTATCCAATTGAAATTTGATAATGCCCCTCAATTTCGGAAATTCCTTATTGGGTTTCTTCCACCGCGCAACGATTTGCTTTTGCATTTTCTCCAGATACCGGTTCACCATTTGCAACTTTTTAGCTTCCAGTTGACTATAAGGCTCCATTACCGTTGTTTCTTTGAGACTAACATCATCCAACAGCTCCATGTTGCCCATTTTTTCTCGAAACTCATCAGGAATCTTTAGTTTTGATTCTGGTTTTTTCGCAGTCTCGGCAAATTCTTGGGGTGTGGAATCCATCCTCTCACGGCCGGAACGAATTAATGCCTCAATTTCAGAGCCTGGATTGGATTTACGCCCAGATGCGCTGACTTGTTTTTGCTGTGAAGCAGCGGGTATTTTTTCTTCGTTTACGTTTTTATCAATACGCCAACTTGCCTGATTGGTAGTGGTTAGGACCTCGGCGCTATTTGCATCTGTTGGATTAACATCAATCTCTGTCGAATCAATCGTACCATTTGCGACATCTTCATCCACGAAACTGTCAGACCTGCTAACTTTAGTTTCGGTTTCCGAAACGGACTTCGCCCCATCATTTCCAGCATGCTTTAAAGGGCTATGCACTTCTTCAACCTTGGAGACCTCATTAGCTGGGGAGGCCTCACTAGCTTGGTAGTCTTCAGTAGCAAAAGGTTTACCGGAGACAAGATTTGACTGCTCTTTAACTGTCGTATTCGTTGAAGCATTTTGGTTAGCGTTATGGAATGGATTATGCTGCTCCTCGACAAGCTGCTCTTGCTGTAATGGCTCAAGCTCACTTGGTGGCTCAGGAATCGGCTCTGGAACTGGCTCAGCCTGATGTTCCACCGCCGGTTTTGATTCAGGTTCAGAAATTGTATCAACGGCCTCTTTCTGCGGTTTTTTTACGCGCTGAGGATTCAAGGTGACTTGATAAGTGTGTTCTTGATTGCTGGTCGCGTTGTTTTTATAGGCTTGATACTGCTTTGTAAGCCATAATGATACCAAGAGATTGACAAGCACGCTCACGACGATGAAGACCTGAAGCGGTCTAAGACTGTTTACTCGACGCTCACGACTGAATCCGTGCTTTCTATTCTTGGTCGACACGAGGGACTTAATTGCCAGCAATGGGTTACCAATTAATTATTGTTGTTTTAAAATTCAGTTGATCAATAAACCGCAGAGCACATGATGGCGCTCTATGTGTTAATGTATTCTAATTACGACCGTTGAAAAAGCATTTCTTTGTTAATTTCAGCACAGCCGTACCAACATAGGTTCTAAGCGTCATGGGTGAAGTCCTTCAATTCAAAGCAAAATCCGCAAAAGAAAAACATAAAGGCAAAACGCTTTGTAAGAGCGGCTTTCACAAATGGGAAATCGTTCAAGATAAACAGTTTGACGTCAAACAGGGCAAATTAGTTTCAATCTGGCAGTGCAATAGGTGCGGCGAGCGCAAAGTCGAGCGAACATAACATCAGCGTGACCAGCCGGATTGTTCAACAACCCGGAAAATTAACTCTAATCGCCGCTCCATAATGATGCCAGCCGGAGGACTTCATCACTTGCAAATAACTGACCTTCCCGAGGTAAGCAAATAAAATTAAACGGGCTTCCATCGTAGGTAAATTTCAATCGACAGGCGTGCAGATACAAACGATCCGCTTCCGTCATGCCAAAATGGCTATGGGACAATCCCTCGCTTCCAGGGTAATAAAGCGTATCGCCTATGATTGGCGATCCAATGCTTTTCAATGCAACTCGAATCTGATGTGTTTTTCCCGTCTGGGGCCGAACCCAGAACAATCGCAGATTGGTGCCTGCAGAGGCACTCTCGAACCGGGTAATTGCCGGTGACTCATTATTATCGACAGCGTCACGCACCAGTTTCCAGGCAGACCGACGGGAACGCTGCATAAACCCTTTAATGGTGCCCTGCTTTTTCTTCGGTTTACGATCGGACAACGCCAGGTAGTATTTTTCAACAGATCGAGCCTGAAAAAGCTGGGATAGCACGCTGTTCGCTTCGGGCGACCGAGCAATTATCATGATTCCGGAGGTCGGCTTATCCAGCCTGTGCACTAAAAACAACTTGTCGTCTTTTAGTTCCCCGCGCATTTGCTGCAGGAATCCCGCTTGTTCAGCATCACTGTGAACGTCAATTCCGGGCTTTTTGTAGACGATATAGAAATCAGAGTGATCATAAAGAATATCACTCTGTTCAAAATAGGGAGAATCAGGGCTCACACTTACCTACGATTTTTGCCAGCTCGGTTAGTCAGCTCAGTCAGTCACCAACGGTAAGATACTTTTGCAACTCGACTTTTTTGTTTCTCAAGCGATCCACCGCCAGATTTACGGGGAACAATGTCATTTGAGTGAACAAATCACGAGCCAGAGTGATCTTTGACATGCCTTTATAAAGATTACCGTAAGTACCCGCCATTGCAACGATCGAACGGGACAAATGGAGATAATCACTTTGAATCACAATGCCTAATTGGTAGGTGTTGGACATAAGCTGCATCACACACTGCAAGCGCCGGTGAACCCCTTCCATGCGCTCTTCCCGCAAGGCCCGAATCACCTTGCCTCGAATGGGTGTTATTTGTTTTTTAACCAGGGTTTCATCCAGAGCGTCAACAATATCCTGCTTTCGCGTCAGATTTTCTTCCGGGTGCGTACTCATTTTAATCAACACATCCGCAAGTTGATCTGTATCCGCTACAAGTACCGCTACGATATAGTTCCACACCAGTGCCCATTTTCCTCGCATATCTACAGCGTTACCCCAGTCGATCAGGTATAGCTGGGCTTCATGCCCTACCATAATGTTGCCTGGGTGCAAGTCACCATGGAATTCCTGGTAGATAACAAGTTGCTCCATAACCGAGAACAGGAAGTTTTCGGCAACCTTACGCTGGAAGCGAAAACGATCACGCCCCACCAACTTCTCAATGGCGTAGTTTACGGCCATTGCATCTTCCAGGAATTCCATTTCGAGAATACGACCGGAACTGGAATAGATATCGGGCACGTGCCAAACATTCGATTGCTTGCTACGGGCCGCGAATCGGGTTTGAATCGCCGCCTCATCTTCGAAGTTTAATTCCTGTTCAAAACCCTTGGTAAACTCTTTTATCTGCTTGGCCATAGACTCAAGAAACGGCAGGATTTTGGAGTGAGGCGCCCAATACTGGCTGCTGATAAGCATCAATTCGATTGCCAGTGCCCCCATCTGAAACTCACGTTCGAGGTTATGCCGAGCAACCTTGACGACAACCGGGATGAGAATTTCGACACCGTTTTGTACAACGGGCTTCTTGGCGAGATAAACACTGCCAATTGAACCGGACTTGAGCGGCTTTTCAACATCAAAATTGAAATAAATTTCGGTCGGAGATTTGCCATAGACTTCCATAAAGGCTTCTTTGACTTCTTCTCCGGTCATCGGTTCGACATCTTCCTGGAAAACCTTCAGCTCCGAAGCGATTTCTTCTGGTAAAAATTCCGAGTTGGCTGCTGCAACCTGGGCCATTTTTATAAACAGCGGGCCGAATTCCCGAACCATCTGTGCAACAATTTGCGCCTGGGCCGCGAAGTCTTTTGGATCTGTTTTGAAAAACGGTTTTATATATCGAATTGCCCGAATCTGGCGGCGCAAGATCCGGAGATCCCCCCGCAAGACGAGGACTTTTGAGAGCATATCCGAAATCGCATGTTGATTTACCCTGCGCAAATTCTTCACACGGTTGATCAATTCAACGATCAATGGCTCATAGGTTCGCAGAACGAGGCGGACAATATCCAGATTGGTTTCAACCAAACCTCGTAGTTCGGGTGCACTGATCAATTCATGAAAGAAGCTCCAGAACTCATCAACAATGACATCTGGAATTTCAACAGGACTGCGGAGCACCACCTGTTTGACCATAAACCTGATCAGATTCTCGGTCGATTCTTCATTCGGTATCAATTTGTACTTGCGCAAGTACAGTGTCAGGGTGCGCGAATGCTCGGATAGAGGATGATCGTACAACGTGCTAAATAACTCATCCAGCTCAAAAGCAAGCTGCTCCCGAGAGATATCTGAGTCACTGACCAGCAGTTGTACGAGCGGCAGAAAGGCTTTTGGCAGACGAACGGTGCTCACTGCGAACTGGCCGGCGGTTTTAAGCACCGTGTCCGTTCGCTTGCGCAGCACAGGCAAGTTTATCTCGATAACCTTCTTAGCTTCTTTGGCAGGCTTGTCTGAAATATCAACCACCCTCTCTTCGTACGAAATTCTTTTCACCAAGTCTTTTCTAACGTCCATCATACCATTCCTAACGTTCGGCGGAACGACAAGCAACGGAACCAGTCGCTATTGTCGAATTTATTATTGCTGTTGAGTTGCGTCCGCTCCAGTTAGTCTGCCCGATCTTCGCGTGTGCCTGAACACTCCCCTACACAAAGATCAGTATTACTAAACTATTTCTGAACTACACAGGTTCTTTCCCGCCCCGCGTATTTGTGCACCCTGAACACGGATTATCCTACCCCATTTCAGACAATGGTGCAGTTATTATTATATTTTTAGTCCATTTTAGTATAGCTGTGTTTCTAATTCGGCGTGGAGCGAATCAGATCAATTGCCGCATTGGCAAATTCCACAGGTGAATCCTCTTGCAAAAAGTGGCCGCCACGTACCGTGCGATGAGACAACCCTTTAGCACCAGGAACACGGCTTTGGAAGTAGCGGTCTCCCCCCCTCATGATGGGGTCACCATCGCTAAAAGAGGTCAGAAAGGGTTTGTTCCACGCCCCCAATTTGACCCAGGCTTCTCGATTCTCGACCGCCCCCTCGTGGTCCGGACTGACGGGAACCAGTTTAGGAAAAGCCCGCGCTCCCGCTTTGTAGGCTTTACTGGGAAAGGGCGCATCATACGCGGCCATTTCACGCCGACTTAACCATCGCGCAGTCCCTGCGTTCAATATCATACCGACTGGAAATACAGGGCTATATACCGCGAAAGATTTCCAGGCCTGAAATGCCAGGGGCACTTTCTGTTCACCCGTTGGCAGGAAACCATTTCCGACCACGATTCTGGAAAATCGTGATTCCATTTCCGTAGCGATTCTCAACCCCAACAATGCCCCCCAATCCTGGCAGATCAGCGTGATATCATTCAGATCCAGAGTTTCGATGAACGTTTTGAGCCAGTTTACATGCCGGCTATATGTATAATCTTCAATTTTTACGGGCTTGTCAGACTTACCAAAGCCAATCAGATCCGGTGCAACCGCCCGGAAACCGGCATCAGTAAACAACGGTATCATATGACGGTACAAATAAGACCAGGACGGCTCACCATGTAACATCAATACCGGCGGTGCGGATTTATCCCCTTCATCGACGTAGTGCATCCGGAGACCATCTACATCAATGTAATTCGGAATAAAGGGATAATCAGGTAGATTCTTGAAACGGGATTCAGGTGTTCTTAAACTTTCATACATATCGATTAGTCCTTATCTTTATTTTATTTTTAACGTATCAACGCAGAACCTTTTGGATACCGTCGAAACAATAACCAAACAGGAATCAACGCAATAAGCCCGAGCGCAGCTGCGCTGTAAAACACAGGCGCATATCCCAGAAATTTAACGCCAATCCCTGCGGAAACCGCGCCCACCCCGGCAATAACGATTTGCAAGCATGCCTGAACAGTATAATCAGTGGACTCTGACCCCTTGCGACAGTGATCCATCATTAAGGCAAACAACGCCACGGTGGTCATTCCATCCAGCATTTGTTCTGTACAGGCAACAATATAAACCACAATATGGTTCAAATTTTGGGTTTCAACAAGACCATAGGCGCCCAGAGAGAGGGCCTGGAGCGCACCCAAGCCGATCAGACAGCGCTTGGCCCCTGCTATCACATAAATGTAACCACCGGCTATCGCTCCTAGTAACCCTGTAACACTTGAAATAAGTGTAATCTGGCCAACTTCTGTGAGCGAATAGTTGAGATCGATCAGCAACGGCTTGATCATCGCTGAAGCCAGAGAATCCGCCACTTTATAAGTAAGCAAAACAACCAGCCAAAGCAATATTCCCGGCTGACTGACAAAGCCTTTGTATGCACCAACAAACAGCCCTAAGAAGCTATTAGTCTGCGTACTTGATGCGAGAGATACGTTCGAAGGAGCCCCATATTGAGGGGCTTCGCGAAATAGGTATACCGATACGGTGAGCAGCACCATGGTTCCTGCCATCGCCAGGAAAGTCCACTGCCAACCCACTACATCCATACCAAACAGAATGGCTGCTCCCCCTAACATCATACCCAGTTTGTAACCGCTGACCTGGATACTATTACCGATGCCTCTTTGTTCCGGCACCAATAATTTGACGGCCAGACCATCGGTGGCAATATCCTGAGTCGCACATCCGGTATTCATTACAAATAACAGCAACAGAAAAACCACAATGAGAGCTGTCGACATTTCGTAAGGCGAGAAAAAGGACAACAATACCAATATCGCCACTAACCCGAACTGCATAATGAGAATCCATCCCCGATGCGCTCCCAACCGATCACTGTAAAACCGATCCATGAATGGTGCCCACAAAAACTTCAAAACCCAAGGCACAGCCAGTAGTTTAAGCAAACCAATGTACTCTACAGGTACTCCGGCATCACGCAGAATCGGTGGCAAGGCTTGTACCAACAGACCCGCAGGAAAGCCTTGAGCAAAATACAAAGAGGTGAGTAAAACAATTACGCTGGCTGGTACGGTTTTGCGTGCTATGAACTTATGATTTTTCACGTGTTAATTGAGTATTCATTAGGGTTTATTAATATCAACCGGGCGCTGCAAAGCAGCCTGAGACGCTATTATCGCCGGGTAAGTTACGATCAATACATACGGGCTCAAATACTACCAATTGTAAACAGGTTGAACGCTTCATCATCCCCTTGCGGGTCATTAATCAAGTTTGTCTGGTCAAGCACCTGGGAAATAAAATCGGTAATTCGAACCACTCTTTCGCTTCCCTGCTCTTTACTTTCACCCGTTTTTGACCACTCCGGAGAACCCAGCAATTGTTGACGAACCTCCCGAGCGAAAAACACGATGAAATGCTCGAGATAACTTTGCAGGAGCCCCATTTCGTAGCATGCCGTATTGATATCCTGTAGCGATGAAGTTGTTTCTACCTGGGCGTTTTCATCACGGGAATATTCATCGGCTTCAAAGCGCGTCGACAGTGGAGAAAGAACACCAGAACTATTGATTAAAAGCCAGGTAAAGTAAGGAATCCGGGATACCACTTTCTCATCTACGGCAGGCGAAATCACTTTCAGATCAGCAACAACTTTCAATAGAGTGAGATAATCTGCATGTAACGCATACCGCTTTTTTTCTAAATTCGCGATAGTTTGGTCGGTTGCAGCAGTGCCCGTATATAAAGTCGTTTCTTTACTCTCAACTTTAAGTAGCAGAATGCATTTCGTATAAATCATGCGGAATCGATAGACCGCATGGCATTGCAACAACATCGCCACAAAACGCGCATGCACAGGGCCGTCGAAGTGCTTGAAGGCGAGGTTGTACACTTCATTTACAACAATCACCAATCGATCAGAGATATCGAAGCTGGCCGCGGCAGCAGACTCATCATCCACGAAATTATCATCGGCTCCATTCGTAAGCAGCTGGATAACTTTAATGCATACGCCTTTCTGGGAGGATAAAAAAGCACGAGTTATATCTTCAGCCGGTAAGCGCTGATCAGTAGCATTGGTATCCAGCACTTGATTTTGCACAGCGTCACACACGCCTATATCACCGGCACACAATGCCAAAAACAATTCCCCAAGAGCATAGTCTGGAATTTCCAGGCGTTCGGCCAGCATAAATCCCATCCAGACACAAAATAAGCTCTTCTGCCATTGCGGTAAATGTAGCCGCTCCAGTTCGTCAAGATGAAAGGCGATCAATGGGTATTGCTCCAGTGACTCACATAAGAACAATAACGCCGCTTCGTTACACTGTTGTTTATGGATTTCATCGAATCCCGGGATGGTGGAAATAAACTCCACAATTTTTTTGAAATACTGCCGACCTTTCATATCCCTTTCTTTTTTTTCATATTCGGGAAGCGAGTACCGTTATTCATCTACACTTTTACATAATTTGATAGCAGAATGAGAACAACACATTACACTGACTTACTCAGTGTATAGCAGAGATTGATGTACCACCAGAGTTATATTGATCAGCCCAAAATTGACCTAAAGTCATCAGAGATATTATCGCGGAGAAGCTGCACAATGCTGGTATTAGTTACAGGCGCAAACGGACACATCGGAGCAAACGTTGTAAGGGCTCTATTGGTGAAAGGGCACAAGGTTAGAGCTTTCACCCGAAAGGGAGCAGACTTGCGTGGCCTGGAGGGCTTACAAATTGAGCATGTTAATGGCGATGTTATGGATCTGGCCAGCCTCCAGAGCGCTGCGCAGGGATGTGATGCAATCATCCACCTGGCAGCGGTCTATAAAACCATTGCCAAAACTGCCGAAGAAATTGTGGAACCTGCAATCAAGGGGGCGGAGTGCGTTTTTCAGGCGGCCCACGACGCTGGCATCAAGCGAATCGTCTATACCAGCTCAGTGGCCTCAGTCGGGTTTTCCTATAACCCCAATGTGCTCCGAACCGGTGACGACTGGAATGACGATGCACACAACCCTTACTATGTGGCGAAAACCCAAAGCGAGAAAAAGGCACAGGAGTTAGCCCGAAAATTCGATATCCACACCATTGTGATCTGTCCGGCTATCGTACTCGGTGCCTTTGATTATCGCATCACGCCATCAAATCAGCTGGTTATGGACTTGATCAACGGTACGGGCCAAACCTACAAAGGCGGACTCAACCTCGTTGATGTAAGAGATGTCGCCGCCGCTCACGTTGCAGCACTGGATAAAGGTGAAAACTGCCGAAGATATATCATCGGTGGTGAAAATATGGAAGTGAAACAGTTCGGACAGCTGATCCGGAAGATGACGGGTATCAAACCTATTCACCTCCCCTTTGGCAGAAAGGCAACCTTGATGACGGCGACTATAGTCGAGCGTCTCTGCAAGCTCGTTGGCGTAACGCCTCCGTTCACTTACGATCTAGTCTACGAAGTTGCTGAACGTTTTGCCTACTATAACTTCCTGAACACCTTGGAAGATCTGGAAATAACGAGCCGGAACGGCGAAGAAGCCCTCGCCAGCGCAGTGGAATGGCTGCTTAAAACCAATAAAATAAAGCACAGTAGACACAACAAAGTTCAAGCTGCATTCGAACACTATCAACAAACGCGATAACGTCGCTAACACTCCCTTAAAAACTTGGCCTCGTTTAATTGTGAGGCCTCTTCTCTGCCCACAACACCACCACAACATCTAGTATTAATAAAAAACAGGTAGTTATCTAAAAGTCATTATTTTCCTGGTGAACGTTGCAGGATAAATTGACTTTTTAGCGAAAAATATTTTTTTATGACCAATTTGGTCAAATTAAAATCAAACGCACAAGATAGACAAATTGGCAAGAAAAAAAATTCTGTTCTTCCCGGAATTTAAACTTCACAAACCACAATATACTGTTATAATTTTTCGAAATTGACAGATATATAGGGTTTTAAAGATATCGCCTAATCAATTTATTGGCGTATTTCAAGAGCGTTTTGCACTTTTTTAACAAATTCAAAACCGCTATCCCACACCATAGTTTCTGGAAAACAGACTGAAATAGATGTCTCACGGGCTGGAAATGGGTGCCTCACGGACTGAACAAACTGTCATTAAATAATAGATCAAATAAACATCCTACGTTTTCAAGCTACCAATACAGGTACTATATATTGGGTCTCTGAAATATCTTCAGTTTCTCAGATTAGCTGGGTATCACATGTGCTGTATCGATACACACGCTTGTTGTCTGCTCAGTTTCAGGTTGGAAGCATGATATACGAGGTTGAGTTTGAACGGGGCTGCTACACACAACTTCTGAGGGACTTATGAACGCTAAAGTAAAACCGATCACGTCTTCTATCCCAATGCAAGCTGCATCAATTGATATTTGGGGCACAAAATATCAACTCAAAACCAAAAACGGTGACCCCGTAGACGGATCAATTCGCGATACCTATACCCGCGTTGCAAAGGCGCTGGCAGAGGTAGAAAACGAGAAAATTCGTAGCAAAGTCTTTCAGGATTTCACCTGGGCATTGGAAAACGGTGCCATTCCAGCCGGTCGTATTACTTCTAATGCAGGCGCAGGAGACCACAAACCTGCCACATCCACCATCAACTGCACCGTATCCGGCACAGTATTTGACTCAATGGACGATATTCTGCTGAAAAACCACGAAGCAGGCCTTACTCTGAAAGCGGGCTGCGGCATCGGTTATGAATTCTCCACGCTTCGCCCCAAAGGCGCTTATGTAGCCGGTGCAGGGGCAACGACATCGGGCCCCTTGTCGTTTATGGATATCTTCGACAAAATGTGTTTCACGGTTAGCTCGGCAGGCGGTCGTCGTGGTGCCCAAATGGCGACCTTCGATGTCCACCACCCTGACGTATTGGACTTCATCCGCGCCAAGCGGGAAGACGGTCGATTACGTCAATTCAACCTTTCGCTGCTGATCACGGAAGATTTCATTGCTGCCGTGAAAGCAGATGGCGACTGGAAACTTTCCTTCCCGGTCTCAATTAAAGAAGCTGAATCAGAAGCGCTGGAGTTGTCTGACGAAACCAAGTTTGTTTACCGCTCCTTCCCCGTTCAGGACGGTTACGTAACCGACGCCCAAGGAAATGTCGCATGTCGCGTTTACAACGTCGTTAAAGCGCGCTTCATTTGGGATGCCATCATGACATCCACTTATGACTTTGCCGAGCCTGGATTCATTCTGATCGACAAAGTGAATGAAATGAACAACAACTGGTTCTGCGAAAATATTCGCGCAACCAACCCTTGTGGCGAACAGCCCCTGCCCCCTTATGGAAGCTGCCTGCTGGGCTCGGTCAATCTGACTAAATTTGTCGAAAATCCGTTCACAGATAAAGCCGCTTTCAACTGGGAAAAATACCGTCGCGTCGTGGGTATATTTACACGCATGCTAGACAATGTCGTGGAAATCAACGGGCTACCACTACCGCAGCAACGCCACGAAATTGAAACCAAACGTCGGCATGGTATGGGTATTCTTGGCCTGGGCTCCGCATTAACGATGTTGAAAATGCCATACGGGTCCGAAGCTTCTGTTGAATTTACTGAAAAAGTCAATCAGGAAATGGCACTCGAAGGCTGGCGCCAAGCCCTCGCTCTGAGCGAAGAGAAAGGCTGCGCCCCCATCATGGAAGAAGAATTCACTGTCACAGGTGAAATGCTGGCCAAACGACCTGAAATGGGCAAAGACGGTATCAAAGTCGGCGACAAAGTAAAAGGCAAGCTATTACACGGGAAATACAGCCGCTATATGCAGCGTATTGCAGAGATCGATGCTGACCTGGTCAAGGCGCTTGTGGAGAAAGGCGCACGATTCACCCATCATACGTCGATCGCGCCAACGGGCACCATCTCCCTGTCACTGGCCAACAACGTCAGTAATGGTATCGAACCAAGCTTCGCGCACCACTATTCACGGAACATTATCCGTGAAGGTAAAAAAACTAAAGAGAAAGTTGATGTTTTCTCTTATGAACTCCTGGCGTATCGTCACCTTGTTAATCCTGTCGCGATGCCTTTTTCAGAGAACCAGGATGAAAAGCTCCCTGAGTATTTCATTTCTGCAGATGAAGTTACACCGAAGCAGCACGTCGACATTCAGGCGGCGGCACAAAAATGGGTTGATTCTTCAATCTCTAAAACAGCAAATGTTCCAACCGACTTCCCGTATCAAGACTTCAAGAACATTTACCTGTATGCTTACGAACAAGGCTTGAAGGGCTGCACAACCTTCCGCTTCAACCCGGAAGCGTTCCAGGGTGTTCTGGTTAAAGAAAAAGACCTGGAGAACACCATCTACGAGTTTACGCTGGATGATGGCAGCAAAGTAAGTCTTAAAGGGAATGAAGAAGTCGAGTATGATGGCGAAATGCATTCTGCAGCCAATCTGTTTGATGCCCTGAAAGAAGGCACTTATGGCAAATACTGATTGCTGAGTTGTTCAACAACTCACAACAATACATCAAAAAAGTAATTTTTGGCGCAATTAGCAGTTACAGAGTCATAACGCTGTTTCCGGACTGTTATTTGTGCCCTGGTAAATAATTGACAAAATGTCACGGCAGGAACCTAACCATGGCAGTGAAAATAGATCGTAAAATCGTGGGCTACGCAGTAAAAAAGGCCGAAACTGAAGTCGTAGAAACACCGGTAAATGCGCCGGTTGAGATGAATGAGACCATCGAACGACCTGACTTTTTACTTGGCACCACTTATAAAATCAAACCACCAGTATCTGAGCATGCCATGTACATTACGATCAATGATATCGTATTGAATGAAGATACTGACCATGAAACTCGCCGCCCTTATGAAGTGTTCATCAACTCGAAGTCGATGGAGCATTTTCAATGGGTTATTGCCCTCACTCGAGTAGTATCGGCGGTATTCCGCAAAGGCGGTGATGTAACCTTTCTTGTAGAAGAGCTGGGCTCGGTTTATGACCCAAATGGTGGATACTACAAAAAGGGCGGTGTTTTCATGCCGTCGTTGGTTGCAGAAATTGGTGCCGTCATTGAAAAGCACATGAAGGCAATCGGTTTGATCGAAACGGATGAAATGAGCGACCTTACCAAACGCATCCTCGCGGAAAAACGAGCGGCATTCGAGTCCAAGCAATCCAGCTCAAGCAACGATTCCGACAGTAGCTACCCAGCCAACGCCACACTGTGCAAAAAGTGTTCTACCAAAGCAGTGATTGTAATGGACGGTTGCCAAACCTGCCTAAGCTGCGGCGACAGTAAGTGCGGCTAGCCGAATTTTTTGAGGATTCGTTGAGTAATTTCTGTCTAAACGATTCCTCAATTTCCAAAAATGGTAACAGCAAGGCGTCGTCCTTCGGCTTGACCGAAGGATTACCCGCTAGCGGCGCTCCCCGCCAAGCTTATCCGCCAGTTTTTTATCCATTCTCTTAAACAGTGGTCGCGTAAACTCGATTGCCGCCCCTGGTGCAGCACTCAAAAGCAAGCTGCCAAACACACCCACCGGACTGGAAACGCGGGAAGGCTGTTCTTCAATTGCCTTTACGATCCACCCGGCTGCTTTCTCCGGCCCCATCATACGCATGTGTTTATAAATTGCTGTTTTAGATGACATCGGGGTACGAACCATCGGAAAATACACAACAGTACCCACAATGCCGCGATCCCCCAACTCCGCAACCAGAGACCGGGTAAAGGACTCAAGCGCAGATTTACTCGCAAGGTAAGCGGAAAACAAAGGGATAGGAACCTGAGTTGAAAGCGTCGAAATATTTACAACCTGACCGCTCCCGTTTTCAAGAAAATGGGGTAATAAACGCAATGTTAAGTTTACTGCAGCGATGTAGTTGATCTGCATAGTGCGTTCATAGTCATGCAATCTATTCAGAGCTTCAAGAATTGGCCTGCGAATCGATCTGGCTGCATTATTCACCAGTACATCTACACGTTCGTGATCATTTAGAATTTGATCAACAACATCATTAAGTGAGTCTGGCTGGGTTAAGTCTGCAGGGTAATGAAATGCAGAACCTCCGCGCTTTTCTATACTATTCCTTACTCGCAGCAGCTCATCCTCTCTACGGGCCACAAGACAGACCTTAGCCCCTTTGTCGGCCAGCTGGATCGCTGCAACCTCGCCGATACCCGAAGATGACCCGGTTATGACGACTGTTTGCCCCCTCACATTTGAACTTGGTGTCAACTTAAATAGTTTTTGTAATGATATTGAATGCTGTACTGCCATAGAATTCTTTCTTTTGTAAAAAAGTGGATTGGAATTTTATTCCAATGAACAGGATAGTACATTCCAGACAATAATTTGCGGCGCTTCGTTTACAGGCTGCTAAACTGAGCAAAAAACCAACTGTTATTGAGAAGTAAAATGGCGAAATTTGAAGATACGTTTAAGAAAATCCAGTCTGATATTGACCAGTTTATCGGGCAATTCTGGCCCACTAAAAACCTCAAAGATCTATACGATCAATTTAATTCGTTGCGGGAAACCCAACTCGAACAAATTCAGGCACTACATGACGCCCAACAAAAACTGGCCAAAGACCTGCAACAACATTTTGAAGAAACGACCAATGCAGTACTAGCCGCACAACAGGAATTTCTGGACAAGGTACTGGCTCAGACCGTTTCGGCTGCCCAGCCCGATATCAAGACCTCGGAAAAACCTGCCGCGAAAAAAACAGCCCAAACTAAATCAGCTACCACACAAAAAACAGCTACGACCAAAGCGAATCAAACGGCCAAACAGAGCACAGCAAAGACCGGACGAAATTCGACCCAAAAAAATCCCGGCACTGAGAAAACAGAAACCGGCAAGACTACAACAACCTCTGCACCCCGTAAGCGGCGAACTACAACGCGCTCGACTAAAAATACCGCCGCAGACAACGCCACCAAGGCAAAAACTGAAAATCCAACCACGCCTTCGGCTGATAAAACTGCTGCAGAATCCCCTGACTCAGGAGCAGCACCTGAAAATCAGCGATGACAAGAACAGAAATGGTCAGCCTATACTCGTAGCGCTGACCTCTTCGCAATGACAAAACCAGAAGATTAAATCAGATCACTCTCACAAGCACGGCAAACATGACATAACCAAAGCCTATTGTCGTTGGCAGGAAACCTGCGCAGACCGCAATTCTACCCAAAACTGTCTCAGCCTGTCCCGCAGTCGGTTTGAAAGCCTTAACCAAAAACCCGAACGGATTGTACAAAACACCGACACAAAGCAGAACGATCACCCATTTGGGTAACTCAATACCAAGCCAGACCACCACAAGATAGGTAAATCCCAGCAATGCCGTCATAATTGTATAGTCAACGTGGGACCGGATCAGGTTATGCGGCGCAACAATTACTTTTTTCAGTGCATCCAACCGCCCATAGACAATCAGAGTAGCAAGCCAGGCTTCTAACAAGGAGATCAACATCGCCAATGCCGCAGTGGCTAACATCCAGGTTTCTGAGACCCCCTCAAAAATTGGTGTTATGGATAGATTCGGGATGACTACTTCAGACATAATACTTTCCGCCATACTTAATTTCATGTTGCGGCAAGTCTACTCAATAAGCGTGACCAAGACTTGTAATTTTAGGCTATATGCTTTTTTAAATATCGTGAGCACCAAAGGCCCCTGAATGAAAAAACGACTCCACATTCATCGAGATCATGCGCTGTTCATGGGCAATTTTGGTATCGCCCAACCTCACCGGCACGGTGCGCTTGTTTTGCTCATAGGCCTATCCGGATCAATCCGGGTTCAGCTGGAAGGTAACGAGTTGGTATGCTGCCGAAGCGCGCTTATCGATGCCAATGTAAACCACATGGTAGATTGTGTCGATGAACATGTTGCAGCCCTGTATTTTGAAATCGACAGTCTCTACGGGCGACAACTTAGACAGACATTTTTACAAAAACAGCACGCTGTATTCGATATTATCCGGACGGATTCTGTACACAGCGGGTACACAAACCGACTCATCACCCTTGACCTCGAAACCATCCTGAAACACCCTCTCACTGATCCAACAGATCATTTCGATTTACGAATCGCGAATTGTATGCAATTGCTCCAGCAGGATTATCCACGCATCTATACCCAAACAGATATCTCGAACCAGCTCGGCTTATCCAATTCAAGATTGAATCATTTGTTTAAACAACAAACTGGATTGGATTTTCGCCATTTCAGGCTTTGGTCGAAGCTCGCCAGTTTCATGCGGGATATTCACAACACAAAACAAATCACTCTCTCAGCCCTGAATACTGGGTTTAGCGACAGCGCCCATCTGAGCAACGCTTATCGCAAGATGTTTGGCATCAAGCCAAGTACTATACTGGCGAAGCTGGATGATTTTTCAGTGCATGAATGAGACTGAATCATGCCCCTACTCTGGTAAATTTATTGTGCAGGCTAAGATTCACTCATAGGTAGAACATTAAGCCACCTAACAGAGCTGTAGACCCAAACTGAATTTACCCGAATCACAGTCTCTTTTGGGGTGAGCACGTCCAGCATAACGCCCAAGAAAGTTAATCAATTTGCGCGCATTGAGCTTAGTTGCTTTTCGGTCAACGCGCATGATGCCGAGCATCGTATCGCAAAAAGTCACTGTGCAGCACATCGCAGCTTTTCGAGTGGATAGCACTTTGCCGAGTATGCGTTGTGCGCTGTGGCAAATAAAACGCTTCATGAGTGCCGCCGTAATCGCCGCCCAGATTAGCCCGGTTGCTATTGATTCCTTGCCGGTATCAAAGCACCGTAGATTGGCATAGGATTTCCACTCTTTGAATAACAACTCGATTTGCCAGCGAAGCCGGTAAGCCTCACTCACCTCGTCCAGAGAAAACTGCTCTTGAGGAAGGTTGGTTATCAGCCAGGAGAATTTCTTTTCCCGCTTGATCCAACAAGCAACCAATCTTGCGGTGATTGTGTGCTTTCCTTTTTTCCAGGAAACAATTAATTCCGTACGTTGTCGCTTGAACAGCTTGCCTTGCACTGTTTTCAGCGGCTTTCCCTTCACGTGCTTCAGCATTTTTCCATCTTCTCGATAAGCAGCCTCGACGACTGGATTAATGTTGTTCTTACACCGCGCGATATAAAACCCTCCAGTATCCTGCAAGTTCTGAAACCACTCCAGATCGAAGTACCCCCGGTCAAGCAGCAACAAACACCCGGATAGCGTTTGGGGCTCAGGGAGGTAGTCCCGCTCGCTGGCGGTATCGGGGGTCAACGAGATAGAACAGGGCTGATCTGCTAGAAGATCCATGGTCACTTGAAGTTCAACAGCGGCAGGGCTGATGGTTTTGAAACGACCAGGAAACGATTTCTTCAACGAGTCCTTCACAGCAAACGAGCTGCCATCCTGAATCAGAATCTGTTTGAACTGATGAAAAGAGTGGCCTTCTGGAAAAGCCAGAGAGGGTTGCAACCAATCTGTGAGGAGTGATGACAGTACTTCGCGCATAAACTCAGGAAACTCGGGCTTCGAAAATTGATTGTGAAAGGCCCGATAAGAGATATTGCTCTCCGACCACTCGCAGTACCGCCGCTGAATGTCTGCCACACTTTCTATGGTGCTCGAGGCCATCACTGCAACCAGGCATGTGACTAGATTAAAAGGCGTAATTCGTCTCTGCCGCACACAGAAATCTTCTTGTTTAGCGATTTCAGTAATTTTTTCTGGGTTGAGGGAATGGGTGAGTTTTTCAAGAAATGTGGTAAATTTACGCTGATTCATTCTGCTTTAGGGTCGGTAGTGTGTTTGACGACTAACAATCTACCTTATTGCAGGATGAATCCATATTAATATCATCAAGTTACCCTGCTTTTTTGCTTAATGTTCTACCTATGAAGATTCACTATGCTCCCTGCAAATCAGTTCAATATCACCAATTGACAGCGGCTCGTTGGTCAAGCCACAAAAAAAGGTATCGCCGGTAGCGGGCTTACAGTGCTTACACGAATTGCATACACCAAACCCCTTGGAATGAGTAGCCTGTTGCAGCGCCAGCAGTAGATGCTGAAGTGCAGGCTCTATTTCATCACCTAAATTAGCTAACGCCTCCTTAAAAACGGGTGGAGGCATACTGCTCGCCAGCACGCTTTTACCTTCAGCTGTCAGCAACAAATGCACAACTCGCTTATCTAAAGGGTCGGTCTGTTTTTCAATCAGCCCTTTAGACTCAATAACCCGAATCGTTTGCGACACGGTACCTTTTGTTAACTGCATATATTCCGTTACTGCGGCAGGTGTATTACTAAAACGATTACAGTGAAAAAGATAATAAAGCACCTCGATTTGCACCGTCTGTAACCCATGTTGGGCTCCGGCTTTTCTCTCTTCGGCCCTCAACAGGTTAGAAATACGCTCAATATAATCAAAAACCATTAGGAAAATCCCATCACATTTTTATGTATCGACTCGATACCATATTAACAAACAAACCCTTCACTATTTAAACTGCACACTAGTATCGAGTCAACACCATAATTCAAAGCAACTCTATGGGCTTCATTTTAATACAAACACGGAGAAACCTAACCATGAACCTAAGATCATCAACATTTGCTGCAGTATTCGGGTTAACCTTGTGCACTGGAACTCAGGCAAGTCCTGGTCATGAGGGACACATTCAAGCAACGAAAAACAAAGACGTAGCCCCTACATTTGATATCGTCCACGCAAAAATAACCCGAGATGGGGCAAACCTTGTTTTTCAACAACAGACAGCCGGTGAATTCGGTACAATCAAGCCGCAAAAGACTGGAAAATTGCCCGGCAGTGATGTATTCAGCTATGTTTGGCCAACTTCTCTTGATAGCTCAATTGTTGGTTTTGAACCGAAACAAGGAATTCTGGCATTGGTACTCACTACCCACCCGGACTTCGATGACACGCCAAAGTATGATGAAAACCGGGATGGAACTAATAACAACGACGGCAATGTCTGGCACAGTCATTGGGTCGTATTGACAGACGATACTCGCTGCGGGCCCACTGCACTCAAGGTTAAAGACATTCCAGAAGGGGCAACCCCCAAGCTACCATCCACCTGGCCGGGTTTGCCGTTGCTTTTAGATAGCCCCGGCTATGAACCCAATCTTAGCGGGAAAGAAGTGACCGTAAATGTGCCCATGAAGGATCTTGGCTTTCCCGACACATTTAAGTTTGATGGCGTTAGTGCAGGGTTACAGGTTAATGCCAACGCACATAATCCACTCTTGTGTGTGACAAAAGTGCACGACATTGCATCGGGTGACCTAAGTCTGCCGGGTTTTCTGCTGCCCGAACAAGTCGCTTCAAAATAACTGTTGTCTCCGACTGCACGGACTTGATTCAAAGTGACCCACTCTGCCCTACGGGGACGAAGGCAATGAGGTTGGGACGAGCAGGATGGTAGCCTGGCGCCTAGCTTGCGTTTTTCTGCAAGCTTAGGAGCGGCGAATGATGGCTAGAGTCTCTCTCCTGCGTCCTGTCTGCCAAGGACTCTCATTATTTCGACATCGCCACAAACACTACGCCGATACCCTTCTTTAATATGATCAACAGCTTGATACTTGAAAGGGACTTCGGCTATTTCTTCAAAGCGTTGGAAAAAGGCATGGTAATACTTCTCTGCCTGTTCTTCTGTGTATTCTTCACGCCCTCGCCAATAGATTCTTGCAAGGTCCATCTTTGCTTCATTACTTAGCCTGTATTGCCCCATTACGCCCCAGTCCGTTTTTGATTTCTTTCAATATGTCTTCCGGGCTTTGATCCGTAAAGCCACTTTGTTCGGCTTCTATCAGCTTGGCTCTAATCGCCGCTATTTCTGATTCAGACTCTTGTTCTCGTATCTGCCGTTCTCTGATAAGCTCTCGAACCACTTCACTTTCGTTACCAAAATGTCCGATTTCTATTTGTGACTTGATCCAGCTATCTTGCTGGTCTGTGACTGTAATACTCTTTTTCACCATTGCCATTGCCATGCTCCCAGTTGTCAAAACAATCATACTACTTAGTAGGATTATATACGCCATTCGTTTATTGAAATAGCCTAATGTTCTTTACTAAGTGCTTCTCCTATTGACTTTAAATTCGCCCCCGGATGGGTCGCACTGTGTATATCCTTCAACTTACCAATACTCAAATGCGTATAGCGCTGTGCCAAAACAATTGACAGGAACCTGTTTTACCAATATCCGCTTGCTTAATGTAATCCAGGATAATCGCCGTCAACTTATTCGGATGAAAGCCAAACGGCTTACCATTCGGCTTTCTGAAGTGGTACAGATGCCGTTGAAAACCTTCTAATACAGGTTTGGTGATGTCTTGCGGGCTATTGAGGCTAGGGGTTTTACACCATTCGTTAGACAATTGCAGGTCGACTTTTCTGGCTTCGACCGTGTTGAGGGAATAATTAAGCGCCCTAAATGCGTCTTTAACTGAGTGTTACCCCCAGTTGGTAACGTCTCGAATTTGTTTCCGTGTAAAGCGGTAGTCTTTCTGTTCCCCGAGGTTCTTTTACAAGGCGAAAGAAAATATTTTACTAATGTTTCAGATTAACTCGAAACGCAGATGTCATTGAAATCAGTACAGAAGGTAGGTTGACAGCAATGATACGGTATTGAGATTATATTGACGAAAATATCATTTGAAATGAGGACCAAGGATTTACTTAGAAACAAACCTGGTAAATTTGGAGGTTATGGTGACCTGGAATGGGACGCTATATTTTGGTCCCAACCTAGTCCCAAGGATTTCAAAAACCATTTAAATGCAAGGAGTTAAATGGCGGTGAGCCAGGGATTCGAACCCCGGGCGGGCTATTAACCCGCGGCGGTTTTCAAGACCGCTGCTTTCGACCACTCAGCCAGCTCACCGTTTTGAAAAACTGCCGTCCTGTGTGACAGCGAGGTGCATAATACAGTATTGAATTTTTGTGTCAACGGTTAATTTTATTTAACATTGAATAAAGTACTATTTATGTTGAATTTAGGGTTTACGTCATTATTATTAGCATTAACGGAAATCTTTTTTAATACACAACAAGGCGATAGCCAGGAGCTTGTTTCATATGAGTGACAATCGATTTACCAAGTCCGAGATGGACGCTTTGCTTAAACGCCAGGGTCCGGCAGAAGCAGCAGTGTTTAATACTGCCGCTGTCGCCAGCTCTGAAGAAACAAGCAAAGTACTGAAAAACACCTACATGCTGTTAGGCATGACCATTGCGTTCTCTGCTCTGGTTGCTTACATGTCCATGAGCATGCCACGACCAGGCATTATTATCACCTTGGTCGGCTTTTACGGCCTGTTCTTCCTGACCGCAAAACTGCGCAATAGCGTTTGGGGCATTGTATCCACCTTCGCTCTGACCGGTTTTATGGGTTACACACTGGGCCCGATTATTGGTATGTTTGCAGGTGCGGGCGCGATGCCAATCGTTGCCAATGCCTTGGGTATGACAGCATTGGTCTTTTTTGGCCTTTCTGCCTACGCACTGATCACGCGCAAAGACTTCAGCTTCCTTGCCGGTTTCCTGACTGCTGGTTTCTTCGTTCTGATTGGCGCGATGATCGTGAGCATCTTCTTTAACGTGCCGGGCCTTCATCTTGCGATTTCTGCAGCATTCTGCTTGTTCTCTTCAGCGGCGATCCTGTATGAAACCAGCAACATTATCCACGGCGGTGAACGTAACTATGTAATGGCAACGGTTGGCCTGTACGTTTCCATTTACAACCTGTTCGTGAGCCTGCTGAGCATCTTCAGCGCATTCTCCGGCGATGATTGAGAATTCTAATTTCTAGTGTTAAAGCCCCAACTGAGTTGGGGCTTTTTTATTTCTGTCAGTGACGTTCAAATGAAATTTTCCATTCTTGTTACCTGCCCTCCCCAGGCACAAGGCGCACAAAGCGCATTAAAGTTTGCCAAGGCAAGCCTTAACGCCGGTCATGAGTTGCACCGCATATTTTTCTATCAGGATGCCGTAAATCTTTCCAGTACACTGCAAATCATCCCCAGAGATGAGCACAACCTGAATGACGAATGGTCAGCATTCATCGCCGAATACAAACTGGATGCCGTGGTGTGCATCGCGGCGGCAGTCAGACGCGGTGTTTTAGATGAAAATGAAGCAAAACGCTACAATACGCAGGGCTACAACCTGTCACCACAGTTTGAGCTTTCAGGCTTGGGACAACTCGTTGATGCAATGATTGTCTCTGATCGGATGATTACTTTTAAATAAAAATTTACATTTTTAATCCGAGTAAATCATCAAACTAAATCGTATTGAATAATCGAGAAAGCGAATAATGCAAAGTGAGCCAGCCTTAATCAAGAAAGTACTGTTTATTATCCGTTCAGGCCCATTCGATGGTTTGAAAGCCCGGGAGGCCATTGACGCGGTGCTGGCTACAGCTGCATTCGAGCAACATGTAACTGTTCATTTTCAGGATGAGGGCGTCCGGCTTTTAAACAGGGACATGAATCCCGAGGCGCTAAAATCAAAAAACCTCGGCAAGATGATCAAAGCATTTGGCATGTATGGTGTCAGCTCAATATCAGTCAGTACTGGTGACTGTAAACGCTACAATTGCTCCCCGGAAAACGCAGTCACGACCTTTACAACTCTTGATCAGAATGGCGTCAGGGAGCTTATCGCAAACCAAGATGTTACACTTGTTTTTTAGTTTCCAGAACAATAGGCATGCAAATGAGCAACCTTTTTCTTTTTAATCTTTCCCGAAATCACAACGAAGACCTGAAGACCTGCCTGGAACTGATGAATAATTCAGACAGCCTGTTACTGCTGGAAAACGGAGTGTTCTGGACAGAAAAAGGCGCGATGACCGACGATATCCATAAACAGATATTGCACAAAAACTTGACCGTGTTCGCTTTGGATGAAGATGTGCAGGCTAGAGGGATAACCCCGATTAACGCAGTATCCGTTAATCTCATTGACTACTCGGGATTCGTGACTGTTGTAGAAGAACATCGACAAACCATTACTTATTAGACACACTATCACCTATTAGACAAACTATCACCTATTAGACAAACTATCGCCCATTAGACAAACTACCACCTATCAGACAAACTATTACCTATTAATAGCTGCAAGTTATCACAGGATCTACCTGCTAAAACGATTAACTCTTAACATTATGACCCAAGACCAGACACTAAACGATTCCCACCAGCAGAACAAAGCCATAGAACAGGACGATGAGGGTTACTTGCTTGACCTGGAATCCTGGACTGAAACGATCGCTAACGCAATCGCGCAGGGAGAAGGGATAACCCTCGGGGCCGAACATTGGGAAATAATTTATCTACTGCGTCGTTTCTACGAAGAATACGGGATCAGTCCGGTTATCAGAGTGTTGGTCAAGACTGTTAAAGAAGAGCTTGGTGCAGACAAAGGAAACAGCATATATCTAATGCAACTGTTCCCGGGGAGCCCAGCCAAACTCGCGGCTAAAATAGCGGGACTACCCAAACCAACAAATTGCCTGTAAGCTGAAATCAATCACCTTCCGCAACCCGTCGTATAGAGCCAAGAATATGGATAAAAGTGCCTCAAAACGCACCTATGATGAACACCCTTTTGCCCCTTACGTCAGAATATTGGGAAAAGGTAAAAAAGGCAGCCGCTCACTCACGCTCGATGAAGCGCGAACAGCAATGAGTATGATACTCAACAACGAAGTTGAGGAATTACAGCTTGGTGCATTTCTGATGCTCTTGCGGGTTAAAGAAGAAACGCCAGAAGAGCTTGCCGGATTTGTTCAGGCCGCCAAAGCACATTTCAACGCCCCGGCCAACCTTAACGTGGATCTCGACTGGTCGTCCTATGCCGGAAAGCGCAGACATGCCCCCTGGTTTTTATTGAGCATATTTCTACTGGCTCAAAACGGACACCGGGTATTTATTCATGGTGCGGGCGGGCACACCGTTGGCAGGATGTATACCGAGAGCGTTTTGAACGAATTGGGCTACCACAGTGCACAAACCTGGTCAGACGTTGATAGCCAACTCAATCAGAACGGATTTAGTTATATGCCACTGGCAAACCTGTGTCCGGAACTGGATCGAATGATTAATATGCGCTCTGTACTCGGCCTGAGATCTCCTGTTCATTCTTTATCCAGGCTTTTGAATCCTTTGAATGCGAAAACAGTGCTCCAAGGTATTTTCCACCCGCCTTACAGCGATTTACATCAATACGCGGGCCAAATTCTGGGTTACGGACATGTCGCGGTAATAAAAGGAGAAGGTGGCGAAATTGAACGCAATCCGGACAACGACATGATTGTAAAATCATCACAGTCCGGTGAAGTATCAGAAGAACTATGGCCTGCCCTGTTCGAACGACGTCACGTCAAGGGAGATGATATTTCGGGACAAACACTTAGAGAAGTATGGCTCGGAGACAAGGAAGATGAATATGGAGAAGCCGCAGTACTGGGAACAACTGCACTCGCCCTGAAAGCGATGGGCCACAGCCTTTCCCAGGAACAAGCACTTAATACTGCTCGAAACTGGTGGGACAACAGAGAGACCAAGCTCCCAGGCTAAAGACGCTTAGAACCTAGAATCTCATAGCGCCATTTGGCGCTCGCATCGCTCAGTAGCGGTATCCCTGGGTCAAAACGGTAAGATCAGGGTCTGTCATTGAAAAACGAACTCAGACCACCTTCTACCAAACCGGACCCCGCTTTAACCATCGTGCGGGTTGTTTCCCGTACGGTTGTTTTCGGGATATCACGAAATGATTCAGCAAGCCCTTTCTTCACACCTTTAGCGATTCGTGCTTCAACATCGCTGGATATTTCACGAATCTCGGCAATTTTCTGATCCATTGCAGGAGCAACCACTTTAAGAAACAATACATAGATCGCTGCAGCAGTTAAAGCACTGCTCAACACAGCTGTAGCGACTACGATAATCATAATATCAGCCACAAACATCTCCCCTTGTTGGTATTAGAAGAAAATCAGCCAGTTCAACAACCCTGCAACCGCGCCTAAAACACCGCCGATGAGCATTAACTGCCACTCTTCTTCCTGAAATGCAGGCCTTAACACATCCTGAAACTCTCTTGGTGAGAGTGCCGACATCCGTTGCTCAATCACACTTGCAACAATTGGCGCCCTGCTCTGATTGAAAGTAACATCATGAAAGGGCTCCGTCGAGACTTCAATCGCTTTTTCCTGTAACGCTTTTTTCAACTCGGCATATCCTGTGGTACCAAACGACAACTGCGTGACCAAGCGAAGTATGCCTGCCTGATCCAAAGCCGGTCGAATATGCTTTTGAATTATTGATCTAGTACGATCGGCATTGTTGCCAAACACCATACTTCGGGCGACTTTCTCAACCGTGATCAATTCCTCAGCAACGAGCCGACTCCACACCTTGGACACATCACTTTGCCGACGGAGAAACATGCCCTGAATTTTAAAACCGAGCAAATAACGGGGATTGAGGGGACGGAAGATAACATTTAACGCCAACCAGTTTGTCAGAAAGCCGATGAAGAACCCTCCCAATGGGAGAAGCCAATTTGTCGGATAATTCACCCACAATGGCACCATAATCAAACCAAAGAGAACACCCCACCAGGCCCCGCTTTTTACAATAAAATCAAACTCCGCATCTCCTGCCTCCTTGAAGATTCTTACCATAAGTTCACGGTTGTTCTTCAATTCACCGACAAACAATTCTTTCAAATCGACAAGATCACTTAGCTCTTCACCAAAGTCCGCTACCAGGGCTTCGATACGTTTGGGTAACTGTTTTCGCGCCCATGCATACACCTTTTCACGCACGGTATACGGTAAATTCTCCCACAATACAGCGTGTTTCTCGTACATAATCTCATCGATATATTCCTCCAGACGAGGATCCGTTTGCTCGATGATATGACGCGTAATTTTTTCCGGCTCAAGTTTCAGGAATACGTCCTGAAGATTACCAAATCGAGCCACCGTACGATCAACCGATATCGCGGCCATTTTTGCAGATTTACGGGGAATAATGCCCTGCCAGCCGAGTTTCCCGATACCGATAAAGTTGAGAGGAAAAAAGGTGAGCTTGATCGCCAACCAATTGGTCGTCCACCCAACTATCGCAGCGATTACGGGAATCGACAATAACTGGTATAAATTGGGATGATTGAGTACCGCAGTAAGATTGAACTCCATTACCTTTCTCGATCATTGAAAAATCGGAATTTTATCTATTTTTTTTACAAATTGTACGGTTTAATCGACAAAAATTAAAAAAAGTGTACTTAAGTACACTTTTTAGAAGAGAATTGCACAACTTGCCAACAATTCCACCGTTTTTTGATCGCCATTTGAGCTACCCTCGCACACCACTGCTCGCACCCCCACTGATAGGGACGAGCCTCACGAATGGAAAGCGCCTTACGACTAGAAAGGATCTCAGGGAAGGCGCGTGAATTTTAAAAACAATAACGACAAAGCTTGGGGCCTAATGATACCCGAGTATATATCACGCGCAAAAATAAGCTCGGGAATACTTAAATGACCGATTTGGTAGCCCACCAAACCCATCATTGATAATAAGCATTATCCGTTACGGAGTGATCGGTAACATCACGAACCCCAGTCAACTCCGGGATCATTTCTTTCAGCTTCTTCTCCACGCCTTCCTTCAAGGTCAGACTTACCGCGCTACATCCCTGACATCCCCCGCCAAATCGGAGGACAGCGGTGGCACCATCAATCTCCACCAAAGTGACTTCTCCACCGTGGGAGGCAAGCCCTGGGTTGATTTCCGTTACGAGCAAGTAATTCACCTTTTCAGACAAGGGAGAATCTTCGGCAATATTGGGCACTTTGGCGTTTGGCGCTTTTATCGTCAATTGGCCACCCATGCGGTCTTTATCGAAGTCAACGAAAGCATCTTTGAGGTATGGCAAACTAGCACTATCCAGATAGATCGTAAGCGCTTCGAACTCCATCTTCTCGTCGTCGATAACAATGTCTTCAGGCTTACAATACGCCAGGCAGGTTTCAGCATATTTGGAACCCGGCTGGGACACAAACATGCGCACAGCCATACCTTCCACATCTTGTTTGTTCAATAAGTCGCCAAGGTAAGTCTGTGCAGCTTCAGTTACTGTAACCATGTATTTATCCATTTTCAGATGTTTTATCATTAAATCGAAACATTTCACATAACCGACATTTTACGGAAAGTTTGTCTAGCAATAAAGCCCTACTTAAACACTGGGTTTTACCTGCTCGACCACTTGAACTACTTACACATTCGCATGTCAATCCATTCTTAACCGGGAAAACAGCGTCAAATAGCGCGATACCAAGGCCAGAACTTTACACAAGTCTCACCATTAGAGAAGAAAAGATCTAACTGTTCTGTTAAAATAACCGCCTTTTATTTTGCCATCGACTGTATAAACCAGACCAATAACACTGAATATTTGGAACGTCACGCATGAGTAACCGCGCACAACGTATCGCCCAACTACATGAAGCCCTGAAGCATCGCATCCTGATCCTCGATGGTGCGATGGGTACGATGATTCAAAAGGCGAACCTATCTGAAGAAGACTACCGGGGCGAGCGTTATCGTGATTATCACCGAGATGTTAAAGGTAATAACGATCTGCTTTGTATCACCAAACCGGATTTAATCGCCAGAATTCACCGGGATTACCTCGATGCTGGCGCGGACATCATTGAAACCAACACGTTCAATTCTACAAAAGTATCCCAGGCGGACTATGGCCTGGAAGAATTAGTTCACGAGTTGAATTTTGAGGCCGCCCGTATTGCCCGCGAGGAAGCAGACCGAAAAACTGCAGAGACGCCGGATAAACCCCGCTTTGTTGCAGGCGCGGTGGGCCCGACTTCCCGTACTGCGTCGATCTCACCTGACGTGAATAATCCGGGCTACCGGAATGTCTCTTTTGATGAGCTCGTCGAAAACTACTATTACGCGGTCAAAGGCCTGGTTGAAGGCGGTTCAGATATCATTCTGATTGAAACCATTTTCGACACTCTAAACTCCAAAGCCGCCGTTTACGCGACAGAGCAATACTTTCAGAATCACGACATTCACCTCCCGGTGATGATATCAGGCACCATCACAGATGCTTCAGGGCGAACCCTCTCCGGCCAGACTACAGAGGCATTCTGGTACTCGCTCGCTCACGCCAAGCCATTATCCATCGGATTAAACTGTGCGCTCGGGGCCGATGCTCTGCGCCCTTATGTTGAAGAATTGGCGACAAAATCAAATACACTGGTCAGCGCGCACCCGAATGCGGGTCTCCCCAACGAGTTCGGGGAATACGACCAGACTCCGGAAGAGATGGCCGACATTGTTGAAGGCTTTGCATCAGACAACCTTATTAACATTCTTGGTGGCTGCTGTGGCTCCACGCCGGAACACATAGAAGCAATCGCCAGACGAATCGAGAAATACCCTCCTCGACAAATCCCGGAATTGCAATCTGCAATGAACCTGTCCGGTCTCGAGCCGTTCCGGATCACCCGCGAATCGCTCTTTGTAAACGTCGGCGAACGAACGAATGTTACCGGCTCTGCGCGCTTCTTGCGCCTGATCAAAGAGGAGCTTTACGAGGAAGCGCTTGATGTCGCACGGCAACAAGTTGAAAACGGTGCCCAGGTCATCGATATCAACATGGATGAAGGGATGCTGGATTCCGCAGAGGTAATGTGCACATTTTTGAATCTGGTTGCCTCCGAACCTGACATTTGTCGCGTCCCTATCATGGTTGACTCCTCCAAGTGGGAGGTTATTGAAGCCGGCCTTAAGTGCATCCAGGGTAAAGCCATCGTAAACTCCATCAGCTTGAAAGAAGGCGAAGAGCAGTTTATCAGTCATGCTAAAACCTGTTTACGCTATGGTGCCGCTGCGGTAGTCATGGCGTTCGATGAAGAAGGGCAAGCAGACAGCATTGAGCGCAAGATCGAAATTTGTAAACGATCTTACGACACGCTGGTCGCGATCGGTTTCCCGCCAGAAGATATTATTTTCGACCCGAATATTTTCGCCGTTGCAACCGGGATTGATGAGCACAACAATTACGCCGTCGACTTTATCGAAGCCACGCGCTGGATCCGGGAAAATCTGCCCGGAGCAAGTGTGTCGGGAGGCGTGAGTAACGTTTCGTTTTCCTTCAGGGGCAATAATCATGTCCGTGAAGCCATTCACTCGGTGTTCCTCTACCATGCGATTAAAGCGGGCATGAACATGGGTATCGTCAACCCTGCCCAATTGATCATATATGATGAAATCGAGCCCGAACTGAAAGAACGAGTAGAAGATGTTGTCCTGAACAAAAGACCTGACTCGACGGAAAGACTACTGGAGATCGCTGAAAATTATCGCGGTGATGCAGCCAAAAAACCGGAGGAAGACCTCGCCTGGAGAGAGCTGCCTGTCAATAAGCGACTGGAACACGCTCTGGTCAAGGGCATTACGACCTTCATCATTGAAGACACCGAGATCGCACGGCAAAACGCCGCGCGCCCGATTGAAGTCATCGAAGGCCCGCTCATGGATGGCATGGGTGTCGTCGGTGATCTGTTTGGTGATGGCAAAATGTTCCTGCCCCAAGTGGTAAAAAGCGCCCGGGTGATGAAACAGGCCGTTGCCCACCTTGTGCCTTTCATTGAGGACGAAAAAGGTGCGCACACCAAAGCCAAAGGGAAGATCCTGATGGCCACGGTAAAAGGTGATGTGCACGATATCGGTAAAAATATCGTCGGCGTCGTACTGCAGTGCAACAATTATGAAGTCATTGACCTGGGCGTAATGGTACCCTGCGAAACAATCCTGCAAACGGCGATAAAAGAAAATGTCGATATTATTGGCTTGAGCGGCCTGATCACCCCTTCTCTTGATGAAATGGTACACGTCGCCAAAGAGATGCAACGCCAAAACCTGTCCATTCCATTGATGATCGGTGGTGCGACAACGTCTAAAGCCCACACTGCAGTTAAAATCGAGCCTCAGTATCAGAACGACCTCGCCATTTACGTATCGGATGCGTCCCGCAGTGTTAACATAGCAACCCAGCTGATCAGCGATACACTGAAAACAAATCTGGTTGAAAAAACCCGAGCGGAGTATATTGAGGTAAGAGAGCGACGCGCACAGCGCAGTGATAAAACACCATTACTGACCTATGATGCCGCAATCCAGCGTGGTTTCAATCCAGACTGGGATAATTATACCCCCCCTACGCCGGCATTTACTGGTGTCAAAGTTTTTGACGACTACCCGCTGGAAGAACTGGTCGAATACATTGACTGGACACCGTTCTTCATTTCCTGGGATATTTCTGGAAAATACCCAAAAATATTTGATGATTCTGAAAAAGGTGAAGCAGCGCGAACCTTGTTCAATGATGCGCAAGCCATCTTGAAGCGCATTATTGATAACAAATTAATCAAAGCATCCGGCGTGATCGGTTTCTGGCCTGCAAATCGCGTTGATGCCGATGACATTGAGGTGTACAGCACAGAAGATGGATCACCTGTTGCCACCCTGCACCACCTTCGTCAGCAAACCAACAAAAATACGGAAAAACCCAACTATTCGCTTGCTGATTTTATCGCACCAAAAGCATCAGGCAAAACCGATTATGTCGGCGGTTTCGCAGTCACAGCAGGCATTGGCGCTGAAGCACTTGCGGCTGAATACGAAGCAAAACACGACGACTACAGCGCAATTATGGTAAAAGCACTGGCTGATCGACTAGCAGAGGCTTTTGCAGAGCGTATGCATGAGCGGGTGCGCAAAGAATACTGGGGTTATCAGCAAGACGAGCACCTCAGCAACGAAGAATTAATCAAAGAGCGCTATGTTGGAATCCGACCCGCGCCTGGCTACCCGGCCTGTCCGGATCATACCGAAAAGACCACGCTGTTCAACCTGCTTGAAGCCACAAGCCATACCGGTATTGAACTCACTGAGCACTTTGCCATGACGCCTGCGGCATCCGTAAGTGGTTTTTACTATTCTCATCCGGAATCCAGTTATTTCGCCGTAGGTCGGATCAACAAGGATCAGGTTGAACGTTACGCAAAACGAAAAGGCATGACGGTCAGCGAAACGGAACGGTGGTTAGCCCCGAGCCTTAATTACGACGTTTAAATTTTTGCGGGGTGCGCACAAGACCTATATCACTGCTTCTTATTAGGTTAGTCAAAAATAATCATTTTAAGAATAAGTGCAAACTGGTATCGTAGCACCCCCAAATATTTGGTCATTTTAATGAGTATTGCATGGCTCTTGCATGCTGCTCTCTATTTGTCTCGGGCACGGGCAATCTTAAAGCAGCAGACTCACGATCATTTTGAAAGAACTTTAATCAATATCGGGTAGATAACGATGTACAAATACGACGAATACGACCACAAAATCGTTCAAGAACGAGTGGCACAATTTCGTGATCAGACCAATCGTTATTTTGCTGGCGAATTAGCCGATGAAGAATATCTGGCACTGCGTCTGCAAAATGGACTTTATGTACAACGGCTAGCGCCAATGCTGCGTATTGCAGTGCCCTACGGCATGATGTCCTCGACTCAGGTACGTAAACTGGCCGATCTCACCAGAAAATACGATAAAGGCTACGCGCACTTTACGACCCGCCAGAATGTACAATTCAACTGGCCCAAAATTGAAGACGTACCGGCTATTCTGGAAGAACTGGCATCTGTCGAGATGCATGCCATTCAAACCAGCGGAAACTGTATCCGGAACACCACAACAGATCAATACGCGGGTGCCATTGCGGATGAAGTGATTGACCCGAGACCGTACTGCGAAATTATTCGTCAGTGGTCAACGTTCCATCCTGAGTTCGCTTTCTTGCCCCGGAAGTTCAAAATCGCAGTAAATTCCGTGCCAGATCAGGATCGCGCAGCGATCATGGTTCATGATATCGGTATTCAGATTGTTGTGAATGACCAGAATGAAGTTGGCTACAAGGTTTATGCCGGTGGTGGCCTGGGTCGTACCCCCATGGTTGGCAGCCTGATTCGGGAGTTTCTGCCAGAGAAAGACCTGCTCACCTATCTTGAAGCAATTCTTCGCGTCTACAACCGCTATGGACGCCGGGATAACAAGTACAAGGCACGCATAAAGATTCTGGTTAAAGCGATGACGCCGCAAGTCTTTGCTGAAAAAGTTGAGGCCGAATGGGAACACATTCGCAAGAGCGGCTCCGAATTGACCGATACCGAGATCAATCGCGTTAAACAGTATTTCACTGCGCCTGACTATGCGACCTTGTCAGATACGCCCACTGAATTGGCAGCGCGTTTACAGGATAACAAAGCATTTAAAAACTGGTATGAACGTAACACTGCCACCCACAAACAATCAGGCTACCGTGTTGTTACACTGACCATGAAACAGATTGGTACACCGCCGGGTGATGTTTCCGACAAACAACTGGAAACGATTGCAGACCTGGCGGATGACTACAGTTTCGGCGAAGTGAGAGTCACCCACCACCAGAATGTGGTTTTGGCTGATGTTCGTCAGGATCAGCTGTTTGACCTCTGGCAACGTGCCTATACCGCCGGGTTTGCCACTCCGGTACTCAACCTGCTTACCGATGTAATCTGTTGCCCCGGAGGCGATTACTGCTCACTTGCAAACGCGAAATCCATACCGGTTGCAGAGCAGATTCAATCCCGTTTCGATGATCTGGACTACGTTTACGACCTGGGAGAACTGGAACTCAACATCTCCGGCTGTATGAATGCCTGCGGTCATCACCATGTTGGCCATATCGGTATTCTCGGGGTCGACAAAAAAGGTGAAGAGTTTTATCAGGTTTCACTGGGAGGTTCATCAGGCAAGCTGGGTGGCGGCAGCAACGCAGCCATCGGCAAGATTCTGGGGCCTTCATTTGCGCGGGACGAGATGGCAGATGTCATCGAAAAATTAATATCTGTTTTTGTGGAAAACCGTACCGAAGAAGAACTCTTCATTGATACGTATCGACGAATCGGAATGAATCCATTTAAGGAGCGCGTTTATGCCCAAGCTCATTAAAAACGAAGCAATCATTGATGACCAATGGACATTACTCGAAGAAGTCGATTCTGTAGAAAACGTGTCCGAAAACACCATCGTACCCCTGGCATTCTGGCTGGAAAACAAAGACAGCCTGCCAGCAAACACGGGTGTGTGGTTCGCCAGTAATGAAGAACCCGAAACCATCTCTGACGTGGTCAACGATTTACCGTTGATAGCCATTCATTTTCCGAAGTTTGCGGACGGTCGTGGCTATTCCATCGCGCGATTGCTGCGAGAGCGTTACGGCTATCAAGGCGAAATCAGAGCTTTCGGTGATGTCCTTCAAGATCAGCTGTTTTATATGAAACGATGTGGTTTTGATGCATTCGTTATTCGTGCAGATCGTGACATGGAAAAAGCACTGCAAAGTCTTAACGATTTCTCGGTGGTATACCAAACTGGTGGAGACGCTCGCCCTCCGGTATTCAGAGTGCGCTAATCTGATACATTACGCCACTTAGTTTTATCGTTTTAGAAGTCAAACAAAGCCTCGTTAATCCGAGGCTTTTTTTATGGGCTTCACTCAGCTACTATAATTTCCTCAGCTACTATAATTTCCTGATACACTCTGAATATTTTATTCCACCCTGAATCTTTGTCCTTGGCCGGGAAAGGATGTTTTACATAATGGAGTACAAACCAAGCTATGAGTGAAACATCGATAGTCGAATCGTTTTTCTTGATATTTTCCGGTGCGGCTGTATTTGCGACGTTCGCCCTGTTTACGCGACAGCCACTCATCATCGCCTATATCGCCCTTGGCGTTCTCATTGGGCCCTACGGTTTACACTACGTCAGCGATGCGAAACTGCTTTCCGAGATCTCGGAAATCGGTATTATTTTCCTGCTGTTCCTGCTGGGTCTGGATATGCAGCCCAAAAGTTTGGCACATATGCTCAAAAAAGCGACACTCGTTGCCTTAATAAGCTCTGCTGCCTTTGCCAGTGTCGGATTTGCGGTGGCCTACAGCTTTGGCTTTAGCACCCAGGAATCCTTGCTCATCGGCGTTGCGATGATGTTCTCCAGCACCATAATCGGCATTAAATTACTGCCTACAACAGTTCTTCATCATCGTCATACTGGTGAACTGGTGGTCGGCCTGTTGCTGCTCCAGGATTTAATCGCGATTATTGTGCTATTGGTTCTGAGCGGCGGGCAAGATACATCCTGGGGCCAGCTCGCGTCTACTGCTATCAATTTACCATTGTTGGTTATTTTTGCCTTTTTCACCGTAAAAATTGTATTACTTCGTGTTATTCAGCACTTTGATCGTTTCCATGAGTTTATCTTCCTGGTTGCTATAGGCTGGTGCCTCGGTGTGGCAGAGTTAGCGAAATATGTGGGGCTTTCATTGGAGATTGGGGCATTTATTGCGGGTATCAGCCTGGCAACCAGCCCGATATCCTTATATATCGCTGAACACCTGAAACCCCTCAGGGACTTTTTCCTGATTCTGTTTTTCTTCACGCTGGGCGCTCAGTTCAATATCAACCTGCTGGGTGCGGTCGCAATTCCCGCCATTATACTGGCCATCGCGATGCTGGTGATGAAACCGTTTATATTCCAGTTTTTGCTCAGACTGATCAAAGAACCCAAGGATATATCCTGGGAAGTCGGGTTTCGCTTGGGGCAGATCAGTGAGTTCTCCCTGCTCATCGCATTTCTGGCGACCTCGATCTCGTTGATGGGCGAAGAAGCCTCGACACTCATCCAGGCCACCGCCATTTTGACGTTTCTGGTGAACTCATACTTCGTTATCTTCCGGTATCCCAGTCCGATTGCAATTTCAGATGAACTACGGCGAGATTAATCAAGAGGATTGCAATCTGCAGCTCAGCTGGCTGCAGATTGCAATTTGGATGAAGAGATTGAGCAAATGAATCAAGCTCAGGCTAATCAAGCATCCGCATGCTTGACAACGACCCGTCCGGTGTTGTGCCCCGACAACATTGCATCAATGACGTCACTCAGCTCGTCTAAAGATTTGATCTGAATAGCAGACTCCGGGAGCGATAAACTCCACTCATTGGCGAACAGTTGCCATATTTCAGCTTTAGCCTTAAGCGGTATTTCCACAGAATCGACGCCGAGCAAGTTAACCCCTCTCAGGATGAAGGGAAATACAGAGGCTTCAAAGCCGAGACCGGCAACCATTCCACACGCGGTTACGCTGCCACCCGCTTTGGTTGATTTTATCAGGGTATTTAAAGCCTCCCCGCCAACCGTATCAATCGCGCCACCCCAGAGTTCTTTCAACATGGGCTTGGGAGAGGGTTCCAATGCGGAGCGATCCAGAATGGCCTTTGCACCCAATTCAGTCAACATGGCCTCAGCATCAGGCTTACCGGAAATGGCGGAAACATCGAACCCGAGCTTGGCAAGCAACGCGACAGCAATACAACCAACACCACCGGTTGCCCCGGAGACCGCAATGGCACCATCTTCAGGTTTAACGCCGGAAGCCAACAGTTTTTGCACCGACAGACCTGCAGTCAAACCCGCCGTCCCCAACGTCATCGCGTCCAGCAAACTGAGCCCTTCAGGACAGGCTACGATCCAGTTTGCAGGCACCCGAATATATTCACCAAATCCGCCCCAGGTATTCATACCTAAATCATAACCGGTGACGATCACCTGATCTCCGGCTTTCCATGCCCCATCGCGGGACTCAACGACTTCACCCGCCGCGTCAATCCCCGGCACATGGGGAAACGTTCGGGTTACACCTTTATTCCCGGTGGCAGAAAGGCAATCTTTATAGTTCAAAGAAGAGTACTTGACCCGAATTAAAACATCATGATCAGGAAGCGATTCAATAGGTAGCGTTTCAACAGACCTTCGAACCCCGTCGTTATCATTCGTTATTTTTAATGCCCTGAAATCAGCCATTAATTCACCCCGTAAGTTTTTATATTCAATTACTGTTTGTTACTGAAAATTATTACTGGAAAGGTCGTCTGGATACCATGGACCAGACCTTCATAAAGGTATTCTCCAGAGCAATTGAAGCCGCAATGCCCAGCTTTTCCTGTAATGATTTTCTGGCAATGTATTTCACTTCGAAAACTTCAGAATGATCACATGCGGTTTCGATAAGTTCATCCGAAGTCATCAGTTCATCCACCAGATTGACATCCATCGCGCGCTGACCAAACCAGACATCACCATTAGCCACTTTGTCCAGCTCTACTTTGGGTCGATGCTCATTCACAAACGATTTGAACAGTTCGTGCGTATCCTCAAGATCATCCTGGAATTTTTCGCGCCCCTTGTCCGTATTTTCACCAAATACCGTTAATGTACGCTTGTATTCACCGGCTGTCAGAACCTCGAAATCAATCTCGTTCTTCTTTAACAACTTGTGGAAGTTTGGCAGTTGCGCCACAACACCGATGGAGCCCACAACCGCAAAAGGAGAAGCCACAATCTTATCGGCCACACAAGCCATCATATAGCCACCACTGGCGGCAACCTTGTCGACACAGACCGTTAAAGGCACCGACTTTTTCTTGATCCGGTCCAGTTGTGCAGAGGCCAGCCCGTAGGAATGGACCATCCCCCCTCCACTTTCAAGTCGAACCACCACCTCATCCCGATCCTTATTGGCAATCGCGAGTACAGCCGAGATTTCTTCCCGGAAATGATCATTTGCAGACGCCCTGATATCACCGTCAAAGTTCAGTACAAACACTCTTTTTTTGTCTTCAACAGGCTGTATGCCTTGTTTTGACTGCTTTCGCTTTTCTTTATCAGCCTTCTTCTGCTCTTTGTGTCTCTTTTTCAGAATTTCCTTATCCAGCAAGTACTCTTCTATACTCTCCTTCATGGCTTCGAGTTTTTTATTCAGGTGGGTAACTTCGATATGGCCTGACTGATGCTTTTTACCCCGCATTGTTGCCGAGGCAATCCCCATGATAATGACTAACAAAGCAGCAACTATGGTCACCGCTTTGGCTAAAAATACT